>CAZRIB010000261.1:0-6039 GCA_964600035.1 uncultured Ardenticatenaceae bacterium
TTCCTCTTCCTCCTCCATCTCTTGCAATTGCAGTTCTTCTTCCTCTTCTTCCTGTGCTTGCAGCATCTCTTCCTCTTCTTCCATTGGCTGGTTCATCACCATGTTGGCCACGTTGTCGGCTTCGGCTTCAAATTTGTCGTTGGGGTCGTTGACGGTCATTTTGGCCTGCACGGGGGCGGCGCTGCCCTGCTGGACGACGTGGGTCAGTTCGTGGGCAATCAGGTGTTGGCCTTCACTGCTGGCGGGGTCGTAAGCGCCTTCGCGGAAGTAGATGTCGCTGCCGGTGGTGAAGGCTTTTGCTCCCAATTGACGACTGAGCTGGTCGGCTGAGCTGTCTGTGTGGACGGTGACATCGCTGAAGTCGTGCCCCATTGTTTGGCCTGCGCGTTGGGCAATGTTGTTTTCCAGGGCCTGGCCGCTGCCCCGGCTGCTGTTGATGGCGGCGGCCGTTTCGTCGTCTACTTCTGCCGGGCCGGTGGCGGCACGTTGGGCCAGTACGCGCTGTACGGCCGTATTGCCCACTGTCTGCTGCAAACGGGCGACTTTGTTGGCATTCAACTGTCCGGCATCGTCACGGGTAACAGGCGCATTGTCGGCCTGCGGGACATTGGCTTCCTGTGCCGGTTTTTTGTGGATGGGGTTTTTGTCATCATATGTGTGTTCTGTCATGGATGCCTCCATTTTTGGGAAGAGTGCAATCTCCAATCTCTAATCCCTAATCGCAAACAAATTTTCATCAATCAGCCGCCCCAGCTTTTGGTATTCCCGGCGGGTGGCGTGGAGCAGGTGTGACATGGAAACGGCCGTTTGCGCGTCAGCGGCCAAAAAAGCGGCAGCCAAAATAATGTTGCGAATGTTGCCTCCAGTCAGCCGAAAACGGTTCGCCAGATAAGCAAAATCCACATCATCGGCTAAAGGCGTATCTGCCGGAAACGTCACCTGCCAGATGCGCAGCCGGTCAGCCGGTTCCGGGAAGGGGAACTCAATGGCAAAGTGGAGCCGCCGGGTAAAGGCTTCGTCCAGGTTGGCGCGTAAATTCGTCGCCAAAATCACCACGCCGTCATACGCCTCCATCCGCTGCAAGAGGTAGCTGATTTCGATGTTTGCGTAGCGGTCGTGGCTGTCTTTTACTTCAGACCGTTTGCCAAAAATGGCATCGGCTTCGTCAAAAAAGAGAATGGCGTTGCTGGTGGCCGCTTCTGTAAAGATGCGGTCCAGATTTTTTTCTGTTTCGCCAATGTATTTACTGACCAATGTGGAGAGGTCAATTTTGTACAAATCCAGCCCAAGTTCGTTGGCGATAATGTCGGCGGACATGGTTTTGCCTGTGCCAGATTCACCGGCAAAGAGGGCGTACAGACCTTTGCCCAGCGCCAGTTTGCGGCCAAAACCCCAGGTTTCATACACGGTAGGCCGTTGGCGGACGGTGGCTGTCATTTCTTGCAGTTGGCGCAGGGTGTCTGGCGGCAGGACGATGTCTTGCCAACTGTAGCGGGGGTGGATTTTGGTGGCGAGTGCGGCTAATTTTTGGTTGGAATGGGCACGGGCGGCGGCAAAGAGGTCGTTGGCGTTGGGGTGTGAACGGCCGTTTTGCTGTGCCAGATCGTGGGCGGTGGCGGCGGCATCGTTGATTTGCCCGGGGCTAAAGCGGAACTGGTTGGCGAGGGCGGCGAGGGTGTTTTGGGGGGCGTGGACGGTTTGCTGCCACTGTGCCAGACGGGCTTCGTAGGTGGGTTGGGTGAGGTGGAGGGTGAATAACGGCCGTTTACGCAGACCGCCGCGCACCTGCCATCCGTCTGTTGTGCCGATGATGACGGTGTGGGGATAGTTGATGAGTTGGGTAAACAGGTGGGTGGGGAAACGGCCGTCTTTTAGCAGAACGTCTGCCTTTTGCAAATACAGCAGTGCGCCATGCAAACGGCCGTCGCGCAGTGCCAGCGGCAGTTCTTCCGCTGCGTCGGTGAAAAGGGGGGCGTGGATGAGCAGTAACGGCCGTTTGTGTTGGGCGGCCAGCGTTTGTGCCACGGCTTTTTTGCCTGCGCCGTAGCCGCCGATGACAGAGAGGATGGGCGGAACGGCCGTTTCTGACGATAAAAAGGCTGGCAGGGCAGTCAGGGGCTTGGTTGGTTCAGAAAGCAAGCGTGCGGCGCTTTGCAGGCGGTCATCCAGCCGGGCAAACCCCAGTAAATAGTCGGTGAGGTGGGGGACAGGCCGCACAAATTGGGAAAGCAGCGGCGGTTCCGGCTGGCCGGGTGGATCGAACAGGGTAAGGAGTTGGTGTTGAAACAGGGGGCTGGCCGGGGTGAAATGTTTGCGGCAGGCAAGCTGCTGCGGCCAATTGTTGGTCAGCAGGTTGAGCAGAAGGTGGACAGACGGCCGTTTTTTGGTGACATCATCTTGCAGGTAGGCATACAGCCGTTCATAACGCGGGTCCAGCTCCGGGGCCAGTGCCAGCAGCAAAATTTGCATGTCGGTGGTGGCTAGTGAAAAAGCGTCGGCCAGTGCAGCGAGCCGGTTGGGTGTGTCTGTTTGCCAGGGCGTGGGGGTGTCTGTCAAACGGCCGTTTTGCCATAATGCGACGCCGGGCTGCTGGGCCAGCAGGGTGTCTACCTGCTCTTCGCTAATGTACAGACCGCGAAATTCGTCGTTTTCTGGCACGCCAACGGCGCGGGCGCGGGCAACGGCTTGCTCTACCCGCTGGTTTACCCAGGCCAGGGCGTTGATGAGGTATTGGGAATGGGTGTCGGAAACGGCCGTTTGTGCTGGTTCAGCCATTGGGCCTATCCTCCGAATATTGACCTTCGAGATACCGGCTGACGATGGGGCTAATTTCGGCCGTTTTGCGGAAATAGGTTCGCTGTCGGGATTGGGTATGTTCAATCCAGCCACGCCATTCGCCTGTGCCATCCTGTTGGTTTTCACGCCACATGCGGATGACGAATGAGTGGGCTTCCTTTTCAAATTGGGACATTAGCCCCTCGTTTGCTGTGGTCATAAGCAATATCCTGGTTTTTAGGGTGCATCTTTTGCCAACAGCAGCATAACTTATGACTCTCACAAAAGTCTCACAAGGGGGAGGGTGAGGGGGTGACTGGGTGGCAGGGTGGCAGGGTGATGGGGTGACAGGTTAAACCAACAACGAATAACCAATCTCCTCATACACGTAACCCGAAGTCCGTATACCGTTTTCCGACGAAATCACCAGAGGTAGCGCACACGGAAAACGGATGACGGATTACTGAATACGGTTACTATTCTCATTTAGAGAAGGAGCTGCTGGAGGTGTTCACCTGCTTTTTGAAAGTCGCGGAGGGCTGTTTGGAGGGCTTGTTGTTGTTGGGAGGTGGTGTGTTGGTGTTCTATGACAACGACAACGCCTTCGGAGAGGATTTGCTGGAAGGCGGCAATGGTTTCTGGCATGGGCATGATGCCCAGTTCTGTTTGCAGCAGGCTGGCGCAAAGCTGGAATTGTTTGACGGCTTGCGCGGGTTGGTTGTTACGGCCGTAGCAGATGATAAGTGCGCGGTGGACTTCTTCCCGCAGGGGGTCTTGCGCCAGGATGGCTTGCCCTAAGGCTATGGCTTTGGGGTAGGCATGGGTGGAAATGGCGTTTTGCATAAGCTGCCCCAGGGCAGAAAGATAGGCTCTGGCATAGCGTTCGCGTTCTATCAGGCACCAGTCGGTGTAGAGGCCTTCACAAAATTCGCCGTGATACAGGGAAACGGCCGTTTCCAGAGCTGCGGTCTGGGCTTGCGGCTGGTCTGTGCTGCGGGCGGCAAGCAGTTGGTCGTTAAATTGGGTGATGTCAAGGGTAAACGGCCGTGACGGCTGCCAGCTAACCCAATCACGTTCACACAACAAAAAATCTTCGGCGGCCAGCTCCAACTGCGAAAACACATTGCGCAGCCGCCAAAGCGTGGTGCTCAATCGTGCCCGTCCCTGCTGTGCACTGCAATCTGGCCAGAGCAAGGCCACCATTTTTTCACGGGCGTGGCGTTGTGCCGGGTTAACAAGCAGATAACTTAACAGTTCTGCTGCGTATTTTGTGGGGAAAGAAACGACCATTTTTCCCTGACAATGCATCTGCAACGGGCCAAACAACCGAATATGCAGGTGAGACATGATTTTTGTCGTCCTTCATTGTCCAGTCTGAAAGGCAAAGGGGTAGGACACCAACTGGGACTGGTACAACTAACTGTGCATGTGAACCAAAGTCCGTTTGCCGTTGTACGGTTTACGGATTTCCGAACACGGGTATTCGTGCTTGTGAGGATGGGGGCTTTTTTGTTGGGTGCGATGAGTCGTTTGCGAACACACTGCCTGTTGCTTGGGAACAACGGCGCAGTTCAGTGTGGTGATTTCATTATAACTGTTTCCGTCAAGCGAATTCTATAAACCATTTTACGCTGTGGTTTATGCACTTTTTTCACCTGGCTTAGTGAATGTGCCGTAAAAATGGTTCAGCACGCATGAAAGTTCATGTTAAAATTTCTTATTATGACTGTGGCTAAAAAATGGTGGGAAACGGCCGTTAGGAGTGCAACATGCTGACAATGAGTGGTTACGAAGTTCAAACATATTTACAGCGGGCTTTTTTGGAATTAAACAGCTACGAAATTGGCCTGTTGGCACAGGCAGCCACCCCTCAAAAATATGAGGCGAGTCACGTTATTATCAAAGAAGGGGACGAAGGCCATACCCTTTACGTGCTGGTAGATGGGGAAGTAGATATTTTTGTCAATGCGGACGACAAACCCATCCTCATAGACACCATTGGGCCGGGGAGCTATTTTGGTGAAATGGCTTTTCTGGGTGAAACCACACGCATGGCCACAATTCGCACGCGGACAGCCTGCCAGACGCTGGAAATTAATGAGCAGGACTTTATGCCAATTGCGCAGCGGAACCCCCAACTGCTGCAAAATTTACTGCGCCAGATTATTGGCCACTTGCGCCGCAATGACAGCATGGTTATTCAGGAATTGAATAATAAGAACCGGGCATTGCAGAAAGCATACCGGGAAATGGAGGAGCAGGAGCAGCTGCGTACTCAGTTTATTGCCACGCTTTCTCATGAGCTACGGACACCGCTTACTTCTATTCAAGGTTTTTTGAGTTTGATTAATCAAAATGCGGTTACCGGGGATTCATTGAATGTGGCGATGCAGTCTATTACGCGCAATGTGGAGCGGTTGGTTGGGCTGACGAATGATATGCTGATTTTGTATGAGATGCATCCGGCGCAGTTGACTTATACGTATGTTGATGTGGCTGATGTTGTGATTGAGGCGTTGAATGGTGCCAGAGCAGGGCTGGAGGGACGGGAGACGGCCGTTTCTCTTGACATTGCCAAAGATATGCCCCGCATTCGTGTTGACCGGCGCGGCATTGTATTGGCATTAAGAGCCATTATTGAGAACGCCTTCAAATTTAGCCCGCAAAACACCCCGGTAACGATTTCCAGCTTTATGAATGAACCGGGGGAAGTTGTGATTCAAGTGAAGGACGAAGGGATTGGCATGGCGACGGAACAAGCCTCGCGTATATTTGATCCGTTTGTTCGTTTGGAGCAGGAAGGCAGCGAACTGCTTTTTCCCGGTCTGGGTGTGGGGCTGACAATTGCGCGTTTTATGGTGGAAAAGCATCAAGGGCGGCTGGAAGTAGACACGTTACCGGGGAAAGGCAGTACATTTACGATTGTTTTGCCGCAGCCGGAGATTGGGGCGGATGCGGCTTTACAAGATGAGCACGCTTGAGGGTAAATCTGTCGATTAAAAGTTTGGGGGATTACGGCCGTTTCATGCCAGCATCGTTAATTTGTGGCAGAGCAATGTGGAAAGTCGTTCCTTTGCCCAGCTCGCTTTCTACCCAAATACGGCCGTTATGAAGTTCAACAATGCCATGGGTAATGGACAGCCCCAAGCCAGTTCCAGTTGATTTGCGAATATTGGGGTCATCTGCCCGGAAAAACTTGGTAAACAGCTTCTTTTGATCTTCCTCAGAAATACCATACCCCGTATCCCGAACAGAGATTAACAC
>CAZRIB010000262.1:0-1318 GCA_964600035.1 uncultured Ardenticatenaceae bacterium
GCTGCTGTTTGTTGGTGTTGGAGGTACGGCCGTAACGGGCGGCAATGGATTGGTCACCTGTTCATTACAAGCCATGAGTAGAATAAGTAGGAGGAGCCATAATCGTTTCATTTCCCTATTGTAGGGTGCGGCAAGGGTAAAGCCAGCCGGATTAACCGTATGCTTATGGCGGGATCGGGCACAAATGGCACAAACAAGAAACGGCCGTTACAATCCCCGCATGGCAAGGTATCCCATCCCGGCAAAACAAGCCAGAGCAGAAATCAACATCAAGAACTCCCGGTTCATCGCCACAGCCGCGCCAGCCTTTTCTGTCGATGAGGCCAAAGCGTTCATTGCCGCCATGAAAGCTGAATTTAGCGATGCCACCCATAATGTGCCAGCCTTTCTCATTGGATATGGCCCCAGCACCACAGCCCACTGCTCCGACGATGGCGAACCGTCCGGGACGGCGGGTAGACCGGTATTAACAGTGCTGCAAGGCAGTGGGCTGGGTGATATTGTGGTGGTGGTGACGCGCTATTTTGGCGGTACAAAGCTGGGTACGGGCGGGTTGGTGCGTGCCTATACAGATGCTGCCAAAGCGGTGTTGGCTGTCTTGCCATTGGCAGAAAAAGTGCCTACGCATACTGTGATGCTGGCATTGCCCTATAATTTGTACGAGCAGGTAAAGTTATTGGTGGAACAGAGAAACGGCCGTATTCTGGACGAAACCTTTGCCGCAGACATCACCATGACCATTCAATTTACCACCACCACCTTCCCCCAATTTCAAAACAGCCTGCGCGAGCTGTCACACGGTTCTTTACAGGCCGAAATCATCGAAACAAACGAAGAGACCATCATGCCCATCGGCACATTCTCTGCAAAGTGAGCACATATTCGTCCCCAATGTAACAGCCCTCCGCAAACCAACGATTCCCCTACGCTTGTACCATTCATGACAAATTGCTTCCAGAGGTAGCCTCTTTAGCTAACTGTCATCTGCTATTTGTCAGTACTTTTTTCTGTAATTTGGGACTTGACGTTACTATTTTTACGGGTGTATGATGTCAGCAAGTTAACGACTTGTTAACGCCTTGACAAAAGTTTAGCCAGAAAGGAGGTTTTCTATAGACGCGATTGAAATGCAGGAAACACACTGGCTAAGTGGAGGCGGTGATTAACAAAGTCTTCCAGGTAGTAATCATTGGAGGCTGACACCGCCGGTGAAAACGGCATACATTGTCTTCCTTAGCCAGGTAGACATATTGGTAATTTTTTATACATACACTAACGAGTTTTTAAGGGTCTGATGAATGTCAGGCCCTTTTTTGTT
>CAZRIB010000262.1:1418-6018 GCA_964600035.1 uncultured Ardenticatenaceae bacterium
AAAAAACACACAAGGCTGAAAGAATAAAAAAAGGGCACACAAATTTGTGTGCCCTCTTCTTTAACTTGTTTGGCGAATCAGTAAATGATTACAGCCTGACAACATTTGTTGCCGCGGGGCCTTTTGGCCCTTGCTCAATTGAAAACTCTACACGATCGTCTTCAGTCAAGCTGCGGAAACCGGCTGCTTGGATGGCGCTGTGATGTACAAACACATCTGGGCCATTTTCCTGTGTCAGGAAGCCGTAGCCTTTTTGATCATTAAACCATTTTACTGTACCTGTGATTCGGTTACTCATTGTTGAAAACTCCTTTGTTTTCTAGATATTCCTTGATTACAAAATATTTTGGGTTTCCAACAATCGAAACAAAAAAACGTTGTCCAGAAATTTGAAAGTCTGGACAACGTCACTTAGTACTCGGTCAGAACTTACAACATCTTGAATCTTGGTGCTTAATTACATGGAGAAGCATACAGTACTATGGTGGTTTTGTCAAATGAAGAAAAAAAGGCCGTGAAATAGGGGGTATTGTGTTTTTGAAACGTGATGGGATACGGCCGTTATTCATGAAACCAAGCCACTACAAAAACCCCCCCATCCCTTTATGAATCACTTGCCAAATTCTTTTGCACCGCTTTAGGCAAACTGTTCACAACCAGTTGGTAAGAATCATCCACCATGCGTAAAAATTCTGCTTGCGGAACCGTACCATCCAGCACAACCGTGTTCCAATGGCGTTTGTTCATATGGTAGCCGGGTAAAACGGCATTTGGGTAAATGTCTCGCAAAAACAGGGCTTCATTGGGGTCACACTTGAGGTTGATACGCAAGGGGGCATTGTCTTCACCCATCAGGGCGAACATTTTGCCCCCCACTTTGTAGACGAGTGTGTCTGGACCAAACGGCCGTTCCTCAACCGCCCCTTTCTTTCCCAGCAAATAAGTACGTACCTGTTCAAAATTCATTTTTAGCCCTCAATTAATGCACCGAATAGGCGATCAACCACTGCGCCAACCAGTAGGTGGTGAGCACAATGACCCGCGCGCTGCCAAACTTTGCCCGAAAGCGGTCGAGCGCCAGCACAGAGTCGGAAATAACGAAGAAAAATGCGCCCAATGCCGCCAGCAGCGACGGAACGGACGCCAACACCTGCCACCGGCCCAGTGCCTGCCACGCCATGAGCAAAATGGTTAGCACGTAGGCAATGACAGGGCCGCGCATTTTGCCCAGATGTGGGTGAAGCAAGGCATAGACAACGCCACCATACACCAGCAGGGGCAGCAGCCACCATGATGAGACAAAGCCCACACTGGCCGCAAAAGCAGCTATGTAAAACCAGTGCCCGGCCAAAAAGCTGCCTAATCCAGCCGAAAAATAGTGTTCTGGCAGCATGAGAAAGACATCGCCAGCCAGGCACAAAACGAGGCCGCCAATGATGAGCCATTTGTAAGCGGGCTGCACGTTGCCGCTGCCCAGGACTGCCAGCAAAATGATGAGTGTCGTCGTGAGCGGTTTGAAAATGTAGACCAGGCGCCGCGTAGGTTGGTATTCGCCGTAGATGGCCGCCGCCGCCGAAAGGGGGATGAGCGCTGACAGGATGCCAACTAGCAAGGTGTTGTTCATGAAATGATAGCCTCCCGAATAATTTGGGCAGGGTGATACGGCCGTTTCCCTGTACCAATCATAATTTGTTGACGACATGATACGCCGGCGGCCACAATGCGCGTTTCTGGGGCGGCTTCCCGCACGGCCGGCAGCAGCCGCCGCTCCGCCATTGCCTGCGATACAGCCACATGCTCTACCTCAAAGCCAAATGACCCCGCCATACCGCAGCAGCTTGTGTCCAGCTCTTTCAGAGTATAGCGCGGAGGCAGCGTCAGCGCCCGGTGCGCCCATTTTGTGCCGAGCAGCGCTCGTTGGTGACAGTGACCGTGCAAAAGCAGGTGACGCGGTTGGTCGGTGAAGGTCAACATTAACTGCCCTTCATCTGCTAATTGGGCAATGAACTGTTCAAAGCTGAGGCTAACGGCCGTAACCTGGGCTAAACGGCCGTCTCCCGGCAGCAGCGCGTGGTAATCATCCAACACCGCCGACAGCTCACTGGGTTCCAAAAAAATGATGGGCAGCCCCTGCGCCGCAAACGGTTCCAGCGCCGCCAGCACCCGGTTCGCCGTATGCCGGGCCTGCGCAACCAGCCCTTTGGAAATCGCCGGGCGGCCGCAATCGGTCACGCCCGGCAGCAGCACCTCAAAACCGGCCGCTTCCAGCACCTCTGTGGCTGCAATGGCGACTTCCGGGTAGTTGTAGGTGTTAAAGGTGTCGGTGAACAGCACCACTTGCCCCTGTGTGCCGGGTTGGGGTTGGGGGCGGCTGGTAAACCATTTGGTGAATGGTGTGCGTGCCAGTGGGGGAAGCGGCCGTTTCCGGCTGATGCCCAACACCTTTTCCATCCCCCAGCGAACAGGGGGTGTTCGCAAAGCCAGGTTGGTCAACGGGGCCAGCCAGCCAGCCCCCAACCGGCTGATGGCATCAATATGGGCAAAAAAACGATTGCGCAGCGGCACGCCATGCACAGCCTGGTACTGCGCCAAAAACTCCGTTTTAATTTTGGCCATATCCACCGACGACGGGCATTCCGCCTTGCAAGCCTTGCAGCTCACACACAAATCCATCACCTGGTACATGCGTTTGCTGGTGAATTCTTCTGCCGGTAAATGGCCGGAAAGGGCAGCCCGCAGCGCATTGGCACGGCCGCGTGTGGCATGTTCTTCTTCTCGTGTAGCCATGAAGCTGGGGCACATCACGTCGGTTGTCCGTTTGCGGCAAATGCCTGCTCCGTTACACATTTCCACAGCCCGGTCAAACCCCTGGTCGCTGCTAAAATCGAGGAAAGGCTGGATGGGGATGGTGCGGTATTGTGCGCCATAACGCAGATTTTCGGTCATGGGGGCGGCATCGACGATGTTGTTGGGGTTGAAAATGTGTGCCGGGTCAAAGATATTTTTGACCTGCCGGAAGAGGTTGTATAAATCGGGGCCGAAAAATGCCTCGTTGAGCCAGCTTCTGGCACGGCCGTCACCATGTTCACTGGAAAATGCGCCGCCGTATCCCTTTAGCAGCTCAACAGAAAAGCGCGTAATTTGGGGGAGCTTGGCAACTTCTTCTGCCTTTTTGGTATTGATGAGGGGGCGAATGTGCAGGCAGCCGGCGCTGGCATGGGCGTAGTAAGCCACGTTTGTGCCGATGTCGTGGCAGAACTGTTCCACTTTGGTCACGTACTCTGCCAGATGTTCCACCGGTACGGCCGCATCCTCAATAAAGGGAATGGGTTTGTAATCGCCTTTGATGCTCATGAGCAGTCCCAGTCCCACTTTGCGCACTTTCCACACATCGGCTTGAAGCTGCGGGGTGTAGGCAGGCACAACGGCCGTTACTGGAACCATCTGCCTCTTGAGATGGGTTTGCAGTTTGGCAACCTTGTCCTTTAGCTCTGCTTCACTTTCGCCGTAAAACTCCGTGATTAGGACGCAGTTGGGATCGCCTTCAATGAACCCATCCAGCAGGCGGGCATATTCCGGCACTTCGCGGCACAATGTCAGGCCGTAATGGTCTAGCACTTCAACGGCCGTTGGCCCGGTTTCCAGAATGATGGGCACGGCCGTTAACGCAGTAAACAAACTGTCAAAATGAACCACTGCCAGCGCCGAGCGGGTGGGGCGGGGAACAAGGTTGAGTTTGATGTCGGTGATAATGGCCAGTGTGCCTTCTGCGCCGCAAACCAGCTTTGCCAGGTTAAAGCGTGGGTCGCGCGGCCATTGGAAGGTAACCCCGTCCGGCACAAACCTGTCCAGGTTGTAGCCACCGCAGCGCCGCCAGTGGCGGGGTGTGCCTTCGCGGATGATGGCCTGGTGTGCCGGATTTTGGGTAAGCTGGTGAATGGCGCGGGCGATTTGGGCATCACGGCCGTTTCCCTTCAGCTTCAACGCCACTTCTGCCTCTGTCAGTGGGGCAAAGTGTGCTGTTGAACCGTCATTCAAAATGACGTTCATCTCCAGCACGTGGTCGGCTGTCATGCCGTACAAGATGGAGTGTGCACCTGTGGAGTTGTTGGAAACGATGCCGCCCATAGCTGCCCGGTTGCTGGAGGCAGGGTCTGGGCCGTATTTCAGGCCATACGGCCGTAACTGTTCATTCAACGCATCCAGCACAATCCCCGGCTGCACCCGCACCCATTTTTCCTCCGGGTTAATCTCCAAAATCTGGTCAAGATGGCGGGTAAAGTCAATGATGAGGGCTTCGTTAACGGCTTGCCCTGCCAGACTGCTGCCTGCTGTGCGCCCCAGAACAGGCACCTGATATTTGGCCGCCAGCTCAACGGCTGCCTGGACATCATCAACTGTTTGGGGGATGAGAACGCCATGTGGCTGAACCTGGTAGATGCTGGCGTCGGTGCTGTATAAGATGCGGCTGTATGCATCCGTCCGCACCTCACCGGTTGTTTGTTGGTTCAGTGTGTGCAAAAAATCAGAAACGGCCGTGTTCCCACCCATCATTCACCCTCCTTCCTCCCGCCCCATTCACCATTCACCATTCACCATT
>CAZRIB010000263.1:0-4719 GCA_964600035.1 uncultured Ardenticatenaceae bacterium
CCAGGGTAAGGAGGGAAGTGATGAATGTATTGAAGCCGAATGGACAACATAGCCAATCGCCTGTCGGGCAGGTGGTGTCAATGTTGGGGCGTTTGCTTTTGGCGTTAGCCATTCCTGCGATTGCGTTTTATGTGCTCTATTTAGGGTTTATATTTTTACGTGACAGTGATGCGTCGCGGGGTGTCATTGCCGGTGTGGCAATTGTGTGGGGGGTTGGCGGCGTTGCCCTTTTATATTGGATATTTAATGGTCTTGTAGAAGCAATGCCGGATGAATGGACGGCTCGCTTGCAGCCGTATGTGTTTGTTGGCCCTGCAATGGCTATTTTGAGCTGGTATTTGGCTATTCCTACGCTGCGTACTTTTTGGATTAGTTTATTTAATCGGGATGGCCCGCCTGAGGGATTGTCGATTTTGCAGCAGTTGAGCAGTGATGCTTTTGTAGGGTTGAGTAACTATACGGCCGTGTTCACCGAACGCCTCATGCAAGAAGCCTTCCGCAACAACCTCATGTGGATCATCTTCGGCAGCACTTTCTCCGTATTATTTGGACTCATCATTGCCGTCCTCGCTGACCGAAGCAAATTTGAAAAAATAGCCAAATCCCTCATCTTCCTGCCAATGGCTATCTCTTTTGTTGGGGCCAGCATCATCTGGAACTTTATTTACGAATTCAGGCCAGCCGGGCAGCCGCAAATCGGCTTGCTAAACGCCATTGTAACCGGACTGGGCGGGCAGCCACGCGCCTGGCCTCAATGGATTGAAATAGCCCCCTGGAACAATCTATTCCTGATAGTCATTGTCGTTTGGTTACAGGCCGGCTTCGCCATGGTTCTCTTTTCGGCGGCACTAAAAGGCATTCCAAACGAATTAATGGAAGCCGGGCGAGTTGATGGGGCAAATGAATTTCAAATCTTTTTCCGCATCATGATTCCCTATATTCGGGGCACAATCATCACCGTTTGGACAACCATCATTATCTTTACATTGAAGATATTTGACGTGGTTTGGGTAATGACAGGCGGCCAATTTGGAACCCATGTCATTGCCACCCAATTTTACAGGCAGTCATTTACCGCCCAAAACAAAGGCTTTGGTTCAGCCATTGCCATTGTCCTACTCATCGCCGTGATTCCGGTTATGATTTACAACCTCAAGCAGTTCCGGGAAAGGGAGGCATTTTAAGATGAAAAGTGCAAAAAGACGACGGTTTTTAAGCAGTTTGTTTGTAAACGGCACACTATTCTTACTCGTATTTATCTGGACAATTCCCACCCTGGGCATTTTCGTCTCCTCATTTCGTAACCGGAACGACATTGCAACCTCCGGCTGGTGGAATATTTTGCCCCATCGCGAGTGGCAGCCAACAAAAGAAATAGATCCCCGTGCTGAAGGGCTAGACCCCGATGGCATCATGGAAATTGAAGGTGCGACTGGTACTTTCCAGGAATTTAGAGACGGCATTGAAACGCCAAATGGCAAGCGCGTTACCTGGATTGGTAACAAACGCATTGGCCGGGTAGAAGTGCAAGAACAAGTTTGGACTGTAAGCTGGGACTTTTCTCTGGACAACTACAAGCAGGTACTAGGCGGTCAGGACTTTGAATTTACCAAGCCGGATGGCACAGTGGAAGTCGTGCCCGGCGATAACATGATCAATGCCTTTTTGAACAGTTTAGCGGTGGCTGTGCCGTCTACTGTCATACCCATCCTTATTGCGGCATTTGCGGCTTATGCTTTTGCCTGGATGAATTTCCCTGGCCGCAAATGGATGTTTGTTTTGGTTGTGGCGCTGCTGGTAGTCCCGCTGCAAATTGCGCTTGTTCCCATTTTGCGTGACTATAAAGCGTTGGAATTAAATGGAACATTTTTGGCAATCTGGTTGGCGCATACCGGTTTTGGGCTGGCACTGGCGACGTACCTGCTTTACAACTATATCAGCGGCTTGCCACGAGAAACATTAGAGTCGGCATTTATTGATGGGGCGTCCCATTTCACCGTTTTTACCCGGTTGATTTTGCCGCTTTCTGTGCCGGCATTAGCCAGTTTTGCCATTTTCCAGTTCCTTTGGGTATGGAATGATTATTTGGTCGCGCTGGTGTTTTTAGGCGGGAATCCCGAATTTGAATTGGTTACACAGCGGATGGCGGCCATTGTTGGTTCGCGTGGCAGTGAGTGGCATTTGTTAACGGCCGGTGCGTTTGTGTCGATGGTTCTGCCGCTGTTGGTATTCTTCTCGCTGCAGCGATACTTTGTGCGTGGACTGCTGGCCGGTTCCGTTAAAGGATAATTTGGCAATTCAGTAATTATTTTCTGCGTGAAACGTGAAATCCTGGGCTTCTTCTCATCACGTTTCACGCTTTATATTTTATGGAGTGTTTGATGACAACATTGCAGTTTCCTGATGGGTTTTTGTGGGGGGTGGCGACATCGGCTTACCAGATTGAAGGAGAGGGGGAGGCGGGCAGCCGTGCGCCATCTATCTGGCATACGTTTAGCCATACGCCGGGCAAGACAAAGAATGGTGAGACAGGGGATGTAGCCTGTGACCACTATAACCGCTGGCCGGAAGATGTGGCGTTGATGAAGGAGCTTGGCATTCAGGCGTACCGGTTTTCTGTTTCCTGGCCGCGCATTTTGCCGGAGGGTAAAGGGCGGGTAAACCAGAAAGGGCTGGATTTTTATAACCGGCTGGTAGATGCCCTTCTTGAAGCAGGCATTACCCCATTGGTGACGCTCTATCACTGGGAACTGCCGCAGCCGCTGCAAGATGCTGGCGGCTGGCCCCAACGGGCAACCATGGATGCCTTTGTGGAACTGGCGGATGTCACCAGCCGCGCTCTGGGTGACCGGGTGAAGGGGTGGATTACGCACAATGAACCGTGGTGCACCAGTTTTTTGAGTCATCAATTGGGTGTACATGCGCCTGGGTGGCAGGATTGGGGGGCGGCTTTTCGGGCAGCGCATCATGTACTGCTGTCGCACGGCCGTGTCACCCAACAAATCCGCGCCAATGTGCCGGATGCTGAGGTGGGCATTGCCATTAATTTTGAACCGGCATCGCCTGCTGATGACAGTCCGGAAGCGTACCGGGCGGCGCAGCTTTGGGATGGCTATTTTTTCCGCTGGTTTGTGGACCCGCTGCACGGCCGTTACTACCCCGCCGACATGGTCAACTTCTACACCCAACAAGGCCTGCTCCCCAACGGCCTCGACTTTGTCCACGACGGCGACATGGAAACCATTGCTACGCCGCTCGACTTTTTTGGCGTCAACTACTACACGCGCCACCTTTCCCCGGCGGGCGAAACACCGCTCAACCCCCAATTTATCCGCAATCCGGGCGCAGAGTACACGTTGATGAATTGGGAAGTGCATCCCGATTCCTTTTATAAACTGCTGAACCGGCTCTATTTTGAGTATGGCATGAAGAAAATCCTGATTACGGAGAACGGGTGCAGCTATTTGGACGCGCCCCATGACCCGAAACGGATTGACTATTTGCGGGGACATTTAACGGCCGTACACCGTGCCATCCAAAACGGCGTCCCCATCGCCGGTTACATGCAGTGGTCGTTTATGGACAACTACGAATGGGCTGAAGGCTACTCCCAACGCTTCGGCATCGTTCATGTAGATTACGATACCCAAAAGCGCACGCCAAAAGACAGCGCATACTGGTATCGGGATGTTATCAAGCGAAATAATCTGTAATTAGCAATTGGTAATTACCAATTACCAATTACCAATTACCAATTACCAATTCCAAATCATGAACAACTGGTACAACAACTCCGTATTCTACGAACTGTACATCCGCGCCTACAAAGACAGCAACGGCGACGGCCACGGCGACTTTCGCGGCGCGATTGAAAAACTGGATCACATCAAATCCCTGGGCGTAGACTGCATCTGGATACTGCCCCACTACCCGTCTCCCCTCAAGGACGACGGCTACGATGTGGCCGACTATCTCGGTGTTCACCCCGACTACGGCACACTGGACGACTTCCAGGCGTTCCTCGACGCTGCCCACGAACGCGGCCTCAAAGTGGTGGTGGACATCGTCATGAACCACACTTCCGACCAGCATCCCTGGTTCCAGGCGGCGCGGCAGGACAAAAACTCCCCCTACCGCGACTACTACGTCTGGAGCGACACCGGCACAGAGTACGCCGACACGCGCATCATCTTCCTCGACACCGAGCCATCCAACTGGACGTATGACGAAGTGGCCGGGCAATATTTCTGGCATCGCTTTTACAGCAGCCAGCCCGACCTCAACTACGACAATCCCAAGGTTCATGAGGAGATGTTCAAGGCGCTGCGTTTCTGGCTGGACAAAGGGGTTGACGGCTTTCGTGTGGATGCCATCCCCTACCTGTACGAACGGGAAGGGACGAACTGTGAAAATTTGCCGGAAACGCACCAATTTTTGCAAAAAATGCGGCGCATGATTGACGAAGAGTATCCCGGCACGCTTCTCATCGCCGAAGCCAACCAATGGCCGGAAGATTTGCTGCCCTACTTTGGCACACCGGACGCGCCGGAATTTCAGGTTTGCTTCCACTTTCCCATCATGCCCCGGCTGTACATGGCGCTGAAGAAAGGGGACAAAACGCCCATCGTGGACATCCTCAACCGCACGCCCGCCATCCCGCCGGGGACACAGTGGATGACCTTCCTGCGCAACCACGACGAGCTGACGCTGGAGATGGTG
>CAZRIB010000263.1:4729-6012 GCA_964600035.1 uncultured Ardenticatenaceae bacterium
GAGCGGGAGTGGATGTGGCAGCAGTACGCGCCGGAACCGCGCATGCGGCTTAATCTGGGCATCCGGCGGCGGCTGGCCCCCTTGTTGGACCGGGATAAGCGCAAATGGTTCCTGCTCAATGCGCTGTTCCTTTCCCTG
Source organism: uncultured Ardenticatenaceae bacterium (assembly GCA_964600035.1). GTDB lineage: Bacteria > Chloroflexota > Anaerolineae > Promineifilales > Promineifilaceae > CAZRIB01. The sequence goes on from CAZRIB010000263.1 coordinate 4,868, forward strand.
CCCGGCGCGCCCATCATCTACTACGGCGACGAGATTGGCATGGGTGACAACATCTGGCTGCCAGACCGGCACGGCTGCCGCACGCCGATGCAGTGGGACGCTTCTGCCAATGCCGGTTTTTCCGACGCAGCAGAGACGTATTTGCCGGTGAATGACGATTACCCGCAGGTGAATGTGGCGGCGCAGGAGGCTGATCCGGACTCTTACCTGAACCTGACCCGCTTCCTCATTCGCACGCGGCAGAGCCAACCGGCTTTGCGCAATGGTACGTTTGAGTGGTTGGAGACGGGGAATGACGCGGTGCTGGCTTACGTCCGCCGATTGCAAGGAGAGTGGGTTTTATGCCTTTACAACCTGAGTGACAAAACACAGACGCTCCCCGGCGACTTCCTCAATGTCAGCCAGCCCCTTCACGATTTGCTGCATCCGGGGCAAACGTGGTTGGACAACGTGAGGGTGTGTGCCAACGAACCGCATGAGTGGGAATTGCCACCGTTTGCCTGCCACTGGTTCCGAAATTGATTCCATCTAGTTCTAACAAATAAGGAAATACAATGACAGAAACAGTTACTCTTTATAGACCAACTGGGCAGAAGGAATTAGAGTTGGTTCGAGAAAGTGGGTTTAAGAAATGGCCGCCGAGATTGCCAGGGCAACCTATATTTTACCCTGTTACGAATGAAAAATATGCAATTGAAATCACAACAAAATGGAATGTTCCTGCTGAAGGTGTTGGCTATGTTACGCGCTTTCGAGTGTTGAAGTCATTTATGGACAATTATGAGATTCATCAAGTTGGTGCGTCTTATCATACGGAATGGTGGATACCAGCAGAAGAACTTGAGTTATTGAATGACAATATTGTTGGTTTAATTGAAGTTGTTGGTGAGTATAGGGTAACAGGCCGCAATGAAGATGCTCAAGCTGAATGAAGTTTGAAAATTGTTATGAGGTAAGAAACAGACAAAGAAATAAATCCCGCAGTTGTTAAGTTAATAAATGACATGTGATGGAGTAGATATTGTTTGAGAATTTGCTTCAAGATTTGCAACAAGGCCCTTTACGGCCGTTAACCCAACTAGAACAAGACATCTTCTGCCAGCGGGTAGAGCAGTTTTGGGGGGATGCGGTACGGCCGTATGCCT
>CAZRIB010000264.1:0-6001 GCA_964600035.1 uncultured Ardenticatenaceae bacterium
AGCCACCGCCTCATCAACCCCAACGACCACACCAGTGCCCACATCAGTGACCACGCCAGTGACCACGCCAGAGGCTGCACCCAGCCCTGCACCATCTCCTGTGCCTACCCAAACCTTTACACCGCCGCCGCTTGCCTACCTGCAAGCCGCCATCGACAACACATTGGCCGGTTTTGATGGCCTTTCCAGCTACGTCATTGTAGACCTGGAGACAGGCGAACGCATTGCCCGCAACGAAAACCTGGCCATTGCCGGCATGAGCCTGGTCAAAATTCCTCTGCTCATTGAAACTTACCGTGCCCTGGATCGCGCCCCAAACATTGAAGAGACCAAGCTCATCACCCAAACGACCTCCGTGTCCAGCAACTTTGCGGCCAACTTGCTGCTGCGCGACACGGTTGGCGGCGGCGATATTTTCCGGGGCGCAGATATTCTCACCCAATCCATGCGCGACCTGGGGCTGTACAACACCTTTATTACTGTGCCGTATGACATGGATTTGCCAGACGGCCGTATTGCCACCTACCTGACACCCGCCAACCAACGCACCGACCAGACAACCTACCCCGACCCATACCGCCAGACAACCATTGGCGACCTGGCCGCCTTGATGGAAATGATTTACCAATGCGCCCAAAATAACAGCGGCCTGCTGCGAGAAACCTACCCCGACCAGCTTACCCAGGCAGAATGCCGCGAAATTCTGGAGATGATGCAGCTAAATGAATTAGCCAAACTGCTGGAGGCCGGTTTGCCAGACGGTGTGACATTTGCCCACAAAGTTGGCTGGATTGATGACACTTACGGCAATGTCGGCATTGTTTTTACACCGGAGCGGGATTATCTCATTGGGATGGCACTCTATTACCCCGTTTGGCTGGAGTGGGAAGTAAGTTCCCCGTTGTTTACAGAAGTGTCCCGGCTGGCCTATGCCCACTTTACAAATCCCGATGCTTACCCGCCGGAACTGTTGGCCGCGCCGCCAGCATTAACCCCTTCGCCTACGCCGCTGCCCACGCCCGATTTGCCTCAGGCCATTGTGTTTGGCACAAGTGGCATTGGCCTGACTTTGCGTGAATCGCCCGGTGGGGCAGAGATAACGATTTTGCCGGAAGGAACGGTTGTGGGGCTGCTGCCGGTGGATCTGTTTGAGCAGGGGGGTGTGACCTGGCAAAAAATCCGCACGGTGGATGGGCAGGAAGGCTGGGTTGGCCGGGATTATTTGGTGACGCGGTAGAGCCGTGGGCCGTGAACCGTGAGCCGTAATCGGAATACGGACAACGGAATACGGAACACGGACAACGGACAACGGAACACGGCCTACGGTTCACGGTCAACCGGCAGGGTGACAAAGAAGGTGCTGCCGGGGCAGGTTTCTTCGTTGCAGCCGGGGCTTTCTACCCAGATACGGCCGTTATGTGCCCGCACAATCCCCCTTGCAATGGCCAGCCCTAACCCCGGCCCGCCCCCTTTGAATGTGGTTTGCCCGGAGGAGTGGAGCTTGACTTCGCCGGTTTGGTAAAATTTTTCAAAAATGAGTTCCCGTGCTTCTGGCTGAATGCCAATGCCGGTGTCCTGAATGGTGATTTCTATTTGGGGTGGTGTGTGGCTGTTCAGATAGCGGCCGTTCACCACAATCTGCCCGCCATCTGGTGTGTACTTAATCGCATTCACCAGCAAATGATGAAACACCTTTTGCAGCGCCTCCGCATCGGCCAGCACCTCTGGCAAACCCTGCATTTCACCAAGCGTCAATGTAAGCCGTCTTTCGGCCAGCGGCTTGCGAAATTGATCCGCAATCATGCGCAGGAGAAGCGGCACATTCACCGGTGCAAGCTGAAGCTGAAGCGCCTGGGTATCAATTTTGGCGACATCCAACATGCTTTCTACCACCGCCTCCATGCGCATCACGCCGTTATGGATGCCTTCAACACGCTTCGCATAATAATCGTTGCTGCGAATATGTTCATCATCCAGCAATATTTGGTTATTGAAATTAACAATCGTTAACGGCGTGCGCAGTTCATGGCTGGCAATGGTGATGAAATCAGATTTGGTTTTGTCCAACCGTGCCAGTTGGGCATAGGCGGCTTCCAATTCGGCCGTACGTTCCGCCACTTTTTGCTCCAACTCCTGGTTAAATTGGCCTAATTTTGCCGACAGCTCGGCAAGCTCTTCCCGCTGCTGCTCTGCCAGCAAACGCAAGCCAGCCTGATGGCGGTATGAACGGGTAAAGATGATGTGTGCCAGCACCCCGGCAGCCATCGCGGTGAAAATTACTGCGCCGTAAAACACCCAGTCTGGATGAGGCGGCAGGCTGAGATAGGCCGCCAACCAGCTTGCCAGCACGCCATTGACCATGAGCAGGAACCAGTTTGGAGGCAGCAGCAGCATGCCGATGCCCACCAGAAAGAAGGCCAGATTGGCGGTTTGTTTGGGGTCGCCGGTGATGATGAGGCGCAAGTACATGGACAACCAGATGAGGATGAGGGCGATAATGTAGGCCTGGGTTGGATGGCCGAGTGGATACCGTTTGGCGGCGGCCTGAAAGCGCATTATGACCAGAATGGCGGCGCTGCCCAGGGCAATCAGGGCTAGTGTGCCGGGATATTTTTCGCGCAGAATGAAGTATTGGAGTGCGGCGTAACCAATGAACAGGGCGGTGACGACATCCAGAAAGAGGGGCAGGTTGCGCTGGCGGGCGGCTGAAAATTCTTTTTGGATGTCTGCAGGGTGGATGGCGGACAGTTCGGGGAATTGTCGATCGCGGCGCAAACGGCCGTTTAGGGCTTGCAGGATATTATTTAACATGGCTCACTTCTGTTGGTGTTGTTAGGGTGAATTGTAGGGGAAGTATAGGGAAAATTAAAAAAAGATGCCATTTGTCCGGGGGGAGACAGATGGCATCTTTTGCCAGTACCTGTATTCCGTAAACCGTAATCGTAATCCGTATGCTCTACCTTCGTCGGAAAACGGTTACGGCCTTTGGGTTACGTGTACCAGGATTCATTTACTGCGGTGATGGCCGGTTTACAGCAGCGTGTCCATAAAGGCGGCCAATGCGTCGCGAGACGGCCGTATCACATCCTCTTGCAGGTGTGCCAAAGGCGTATCTACCAAATTGCTTATTTCAGCCAGACTTGGCCTGTCTGGGTTGTAGTAGATGAGGCCGGTGATGAACTCTTCGGCATCCTGGGCGGCTTGCAAACGGCTGAGCGCGGCCAATTTGTTGGTATAGTCGTACTCTTTTTCCAGTTTGCGCAGCCGAATGTGAGAGCCGTCGTGCAGCTCCACTAACTGCATTTCGCCGGGTTCGTAATCGTCGATGACAATTTCTTCTTCGGCGGGCACGTAGCCTAGCTCTTGCAGGGGGTGTTCGTGGGCACGGCCGTACCCGTAACTTTTTGGCGAACGGTCATCGTTGTTAAACGCCACACACGGGCTGATGATGTCCAGTACGGCCGTTCCCCGGTGACTGAGCGCAATCTTCAGCAGTTCCCGCACCTGTTTGGCATCGCCAGAAAAAGAGCGTGCCACAAAAGTTGCCCCGGAAACCACCGCTTCCATGCAAATGTCAATCTCCGGAAACAGATTTTTACCGGCGTACTTCAATTCCAGCCCCTCATCGGCCGTTGCCGAAAACTGCCCTTTTGTCAGGCCATACACGCCATTGTTTTCCACAATGTACACCATGCGCACATTGCGCCGGATAAGGTGCTTAAACTGCCCCATGCCAATGCTGGCCGTGTCGCCATCGCCGCTAACGCCAATGGCGCGTAACTGTTTGTTTGCCATCAATGCGCCCGTGCCAATGGAGGGCATACGGCCGTGCAGTGAGTTAAACCCATGTGACAAACCCAAAAAATAAGCAGGCGACTTGCTGGAGCAGCCGATGCCGCTGAGCTTGATAATTTCATGCGGCTTAATGCTCAATTCATATGCCACACTAATGATTTGATTGGCGATTGAATTGTGCCCACACCCCTGGCACAGCGTAGACGGCCGTCCCCGATAATCTGCCTGTTCCAGTCCAATTAAATTAATACGTTGTCTTGCCATGTTCCATCTCCATGTTATGTTAACCGTGTACCGTGTACCGAAAACGGCCTACGAATGACGGCCTTCGGCCAATACCCCATTAACTGCATCAACCACCCAGCGTGCCGTCAGCGGCATGCCGTCCAAAAAGGCAATCGAAACCAGTTTCGTCGCCATTTCTGGCATTTCTGTTTGCAAGATGGCGTGCATTTGCCCGTCCCGGTTCATTTCAATGACCAACACCTGCTTGTGGGCCGCCACAAAATCGCGCACCTGGTCGTTAATGGGCAAGGCACGCAGGCGCATAAAGCTGGTGGCAGTGCCTTCAGCGGCCAGCCTGTCGCGGGCTTCTTCAATGGCAAACAGGGTTGTGCCATAGGCAATGATGCCAATGTCGGCTTGTTCGGCCGTTTCCACCACCGGCGGCGGAACCAACTTTCGGGCTGTATCAAATTTACGCTTCAGCCGATCCATATTTTCCAGCCAATCTTCCGGTTTTTCAGAATAAACCGCAGCGGCATTGTGGCCTGTGCCGCGGGCAAAGTAGGCACTCTTCCAGCTTTCATTGCCGGGCAGCGTGCGGTAACCAATGCCATCGCCGTCCAGGTCTTTGTAACGGGCAAACCCTTTTTCTTCCACCTCTTGGGCAGAAAGCACCTTGCCGCGTTTGATGGGTTCTTCCGGGTAAGGGAAGGGGTCGCTCATCCAGTTATTCATACCCAGGTCCAGGTCACTGAGAACAAAAACGGGTGTTTGCAGTTGTTCGGCCAGGTTAAAAGCGGTTGTGCCAAAGTCAAAACATTCGCGCACAGTGGCTGGCAGCAGGATGACGTTTTTGGTGTCGCCGTGCCCCAGGTAGTAGGTAAAGGTGATGTCGCCCTGACCGGTGCGGGTGGGCAGGCCGGTACTGGGGCCAACACGCTGGATGTTCCAGATGACGGCGGGAATTTCGGCAAAGTAGCCCAGGCCGGCAAATTCGGCCATCAGGCTGATGCCGGGGCCGGAGGTGGCGGTCATGGCGCGTGCACCTGCCCAGCCAGCCCCCAGAATCATGCCAATGGCGGCCAGCTCGTCTTCTGCCTGCACAACGGCATAGGTGGCTTGCCCTGTCTCCGGGTCGCGGCGGAACTGTTTCAGGTAGGCGTTGAGGGAGTCGATGACACCGGTGGATGGGGTGATGGGATACCAGGCGGCAAAGGTGACGCCGCCAAAGACAGACCCCAGGGCGGCGGCTTCGTTGCCGGTGATGAGGATTTGTCCCTGGGTGGCGTTCATGGGTTCAACACGGTAGGGGTCGGTTTTGGTGATGTTTTGGGCGGTCCAGTCGTATGCGGCCGTAACGATGCCCATGTTGAGGTCTACCAGTTTTTGCCGTTTGTTGAAGTGGAAGGAGAGGGCTTCTTCGATGGCAGTGAGGGGAATGTTGAGCAGTTGGGAGACGGCGCCGACGTAGACCATGTTGGCCAGGTAGCTGCGCTGTTTGGCGTTTTTTACCTCTATGTTGCGCACAAATTGGTTGACGGGAATGGCGTAGTAGGTGATGTCGTCGCGCTGGGGGACGGTGCGCCAGTCGCCGTTGTGGATGCAGACGCCGCCGCTGGGCAGGTGCTGGATGTCGTCGTGGATGGTGGCTTCGTTGAAGGCGATGAGGATTTCGCTGGTGTGGCGGCGGGCGATGTAGCCGTCTTTGCTGACGCGGATGTGGTACCAGGTGGGCAGGCCGGCGATGTTGGAGGGGAAGATGTTTTTGCCGTTGACGGGGATGCCCATTTTGAAGAAGGCGCGCAGCAGGGTGAGGTTGGCGGTTTGGCTGCCTGTGCCGTTGACGGTGGCGGCGACGAGGGCGAAGTCGTTGATGATGAACGGCCGTTCCTCCTGGGTAACGGCCGTTTCTGGTACAGCGGTAGAAGTACTCATAATCATGCTCCTTGTGGGGTTAGCGAGTAAAAAAGCTCATGGGACA
>CAZRIB010000265.1:0-5994 GCA_964600035.1 uncultured Ardenticatenaceae bacterium
GCATTGGCCGCCGGACTGCCATCCAGCAAGAAATTGACCAGGATACGGCCGTCATCCAGCTCATAAATCGCCATCCCAACACCACCCAGCACATCCTGCCGGAAATCCTCCGTAATAAACGGGCCGGCAACATGGCCGTCTGGAATAGACCACGCAAAATCACGCAGCGCCCGGCGATAAGCCAGCGCGTCATGATTCGCATCTGCTTCCTCAAACCGGGGCTTAAATTGTGCCCGCAGCGCCTCCCAATCAATCCCTTTGTATTCCGTAAAGGCATACTCATTGGTCAACTGGTCTACCAGCGCATCAAACGCTTCCGTGTAGCTCAAATCAGAGTAGTCAACCAGTGCCGCCCCTTCCGGCTCAATCAAATCCACCACAGGATGACGCGAGCGGTCAAACGTAAATGGATCGGTGTCCATGTTAACCAGCGTGTACCCGGCCGGCAGGGTGACAATGGGATCATCTTCAGTAAAAAGCAGACCGTCCTCACCAAAACCACTGGGGAATCCCTGCTGGTCATCGATGGCATAAACCAGATACGTGCCGCCAACAATTTCCCGTTCTTTGTCGGGGTCTTCGCTGACACGGGTGGAGGCATAGGCAGTTGACCAGCCCCCACCGCCTAAGTCCCGTTCTTCCAGAAATGGGTCGCCAAAGGTGTTGTTCCAGTAGGCAATAGCGAAAATTTGCACGCCCAAATCCTCTTCGCCGTCATTGTCCACGTCGCGGATGCCGCCTTGTGGTTCAATGGGCAGGGCAATGGAATATGAAAATGGCGATTCGTAAAAGTCTGAGGTTATCTGGCCTAATGTTTGGGATTCAACGGGGAAAATGTAATCTTTGTCTCTGTCTACAAAGCCTGCCTGGTCTTCCAGAATGACCAAAGGTGCGGCAACGCCAAGGGTGAAGAAGGGGGCTGTGTAGGCGACTTCGCCGGTGATGCTGACAGGGCCGCCTTCGTCGTTGACGATTTCGGCACGTGGGCCGGGCAGGTTGGCTTCTGTTTCTGCGGGAACGGCCGTTGGCTCAGGTGTGGGGTTTTCGGGCACGGCCGTTCCCGTTGGTACAGGCGTTGGCTCTTTTGGCACTTCCGTAACGACAGCAGCCGTTGTGGAAACGGCCGTTGGTTCAGGCGTTGCTTCTTCCTCCTGCGCACACGCCGCCAGCGCCAATACCAACATAACCAACAAAACAATACGCTTTTTCATGTTCAATCCTTTGGAAATAAAGATTAATGGATGGTAACTGTACAGCCTCTCTAGCTGTGGCCGGTGTCCTCACCGCGCCACCAGCGGGCAGAAAGATTAAAACAAGCGGCAAGTGGCCGGTCTTTCGACTTGCCGCTTGCCACCTGCAAACCTGCCACTTATTGACTGATATTCAATTGATAATATGCCGGTTCCAGCGTAAACGGCGAAGAAGCCAAAATAATCAACATCGGCTGACCACCGCCGCTGCTGTCCAGGTTAATTTCGGCCGTTAACGTATTGTCCTCAGCCAACGGCAGCATCTCCACAACCGGCACGCCATCCTGATAAGTAATGGCAACCACGTGCCAGCGCTGCGGCATGTAACCTGTACCTCTCACCCAGCCTTCAGCCACCCAGCCGGTATCACTTTCGGCATCATCATAGTAGCCAATTTCCGGCACGCTAATGTTATCAATGGCAATGCCGCCAAATGTCAAAATGGGGTCAGTCACATACTCAAAACGCAGTTGAATGACCTGCCCGGCATATGGCGACAAGTCAATTGTTTCTTCTTTCCATTCGCGGCTGCGCCCCGTGTAGAAGGCATCGGTGTATGCTTCACCACTGGGGTCATCTTTCGGGTCGTCGCCCTGCATATTTGCCCCTTGCAAGCCTTGCCACGTTTGCCCGCCATCTGTCGAAACAGAAACATAGGCAAAATCGTAACCGCGTTCAATTTCGTGGTAAACCATGTATGACAGCGTGGCACTGTCTACACCGCTCAAATCCAGTTCACGGGTCAGGCGCATCTGGCTGTTGTTGGAACGGTCGGCAACCCACATATGTTCGCCGGAATAGGGCAGAACGCGCATCAGCGGCACATGGTTGCTGCCTGTAAATTCTACGGTGGCTGTGCCTTCACCAAACAGGCGGTAGTAATCACCTGCAAATTGGTTGACGCGCTCTTCAATGGCGGCAGGGTAGCGGTTGATAATTTCGGAAGCGGCCGTATCCAAACCTTCACGCAAAAGATATTTGGGGTCTGCATTTGGGTTATCGTGAATGGCTAACGCCACCTGCCAATCCAGCCACAGAGACAATCCATCAAAGTCCAGCCCATGTTCGGCAGCAATTGCATCGATGGCAGCCAGTCCGGGCAGTGGGTGTTGGGCAAATTCCAGATAAAGCTCTGGCCCAAGGCGGTTGAAAATGTACCGGTTCATCACATACCCTTGCCCGTAATAGGGAATGGTATTGCCATCTGTCCACCGGTTCAGCTGCTGGTCTGGGTTGGAAAGGAAAAGGTTGCCCCGGTCAATAGGGTCGTCGGTAAAGCCAAGCAAATCCTCAGAAAGCATGGCAGACCCTTCTACTTCCCAGTCAATGTCATTGCCGTCATGGTTGTCTTCAATCATGTGGCGGAATTCATGGGACAACACTTCCAAATAGAGGGCACTGCCAAAGCGGCTGCCGTTCATGACAAACATTTCTCTGGCGTTGGAATTTTCACGGACGGCCGCTGGCTGCATATCGCTGGAGCTGACATAGCCTAACAATCCGCATTGATGGGCGGTTGATTCGTCTACGTCGCAAATGGTGAGCGGGGAGGCGTTCATAATGTGGACTCGTGGATCGCCATCAATACCAGGGCTGTCTTCTGGCCCAAAGAAGCTGCGTACCTGTTCGTAGATGTTGTCATATTGTTCGGCCGTAAATGCCAATGTTTCTTCGTCCGGGGTGCTGAGGGTGTCGGTTTGTTCAAACCAGAAGTAGGCGTGGTCGCTGACGTACAGCAGCTGCATGGGTACGGCCGTTGTCACGTTTGTGTCTGAGTTATTGATGAACACATCCTGTCTTGTGCCTACCTTGAGCGGCTCTGACACCGGTTCGGGATGGAGGACCGGTTCTTCCGTCAGCCCTTTGTAAGCAAAGGCCAGGGCTATGTCGTCGCGCTCCATGGGCAGGTCGGTGGCAAAGAAGTTGAACACGGCCGTTTCTTCGTCCGTCACCGGGTCACGGCTAAGCTGTTCTTTTTCCGGCAGGGGTTCTGGCCAGGTAAAGCCAACTGGCTCCTCAGTCGGCGTTGGCTCTGGAGCCGGTTCGGTTGGCACTTCTGTTGGTTCGGCGGGTGCTTCGGTGGGTTCCGGCACGGCCGTTTCTTCAACCACCACAGTCGGCTCAACAACCGGCTCAGGCGTAGAAGTTGGTTCCGGTTCAGCCGGGTCACACGCCACCAATGCGGCAAGCAACACAACCAACAAAAACAAACGTATTTTCTTCCATGTATGCATCTTGTTCATCCTTTGTTACTGTAAAAAATGGCTCATCACTGAATCACTGAATAGTGTTCTTAACAGATAGTTGCAGGTTGCAGGTTGCAAGTTGCAGGTCATGTTACTTGCCACATGCAACTTGCCACTTGCCTTTATTTTCAGGAGAGCAGGTCAAAATAGAGAGACGGCCGTTTCCGTTCCAACACCTGTTCCGCCGCAAAAGCAAAACGCAGCAGCATCGCCTCCTCCCAATGCCGCCCAATCACCTGCATACCAATTGGCAGCCCCTTGCCATCATACCCAACCGGGAAAGAAATCGCCGGATGCCCCGTCAAATTACTGGGGAAAATAAAGCGCATTATCTCCGTCACCGTACTCAAATCAGAAATGCCATCACTCAAACTGGCAGGCACAATCTCCGGAGCCGTCAGCGCCGTCGCTGGTGTCACAATCACATCCACCTGCTGATAAATTTCGTCAAAAATTTGCAGTGCCTTCGTACGGACACGTTGGGCTTTCACATAATCGACAGCCCCAAATTCACCACCCATCAGCAAATTAATGCGCGTCGCCGGCGCAAATGCCTTTGGATCAATGCCCAAATTTTTCATACTGCTGGCCATCTCCGACAAAATGGTAAGGGCATGGGCAATGCGCATCAAATCAAGGTGGGGAATATCAATTTCAACAATTTGTGCCCCCATTTTTACAAAAGCATCCACCATTTGCTGATTGGCGGCCACAATTTCGGGTGCAGCATGGTTAAACCAATCCGGGAAAATGCCCATGCGAATACCGGTTAAATCGGTTTGCTGCCAGTTGTTCAATGTCACGGCTGGCTGCACCAGTGTGTTTTGGTCGTGGGTGTCCGGGCCGGCCATCAAGCTGTAAGCCAGGGCAACGTCGGCAGCAGATGTACCAATGGGGCCAACGTGTGCCACGCTCCAGCATAATGGGGCAGCGCCCTTTTCTGAAATGCGGCCAAAGGTGGCTTTTAGCCCCACCAGCCCGCAGTGTGCCGCCGGTACACGGATAGATCCACCGCCATCTGCGCCCAGGGAAACGGGGCACAACCCGGCGGCAGTGGCGGCGGCCGGACCGCTGGAACTGCCGCCTGTGTCGTAGTCGAGGTTGTGGGGGTTTCTGGCCGGGCCGTAGTGGAGGTTGTGGCCGGTGGGGTTGATGCCGATTTCGTGCATGTTGGCTTTGCCGATTAAGATGGCTCCGGCGGCGCGTAAACGGGCAACGGCCGTTGCATCTTGCGCGGCTGGTTTCTGCCCCAACACCTTTGTGCCCACTTTGGTGGGATAAGGAACCATGTCCACTTCATCTTTAATGGCAACCGGCACACCATCCAGCACCGAAAGCGGCCGTCCATCCTGAATGCGTTCCGTTGCCGCCTTTGCCTGTGCCAACACATCCTCCCGTTCCAGGGCAATAATCGCCCGCAGGGGGTGGTTTCCCCGGTCACTGGCGGCGATGGCATCTAACACGCGCTCGGCAACAGCCAATGGGGTGATGTCGCCATTGCGGTAAGCCGTAGCGAAATCGTGGACAGTGCGCAAGGGTAACGGCCGTGCCGGGGCCAATGCCTCCAAAGGAATTGTAGGCGGCTCATACCCTTGTGCTTTCTCCGCCGCCGGAATCAACGGGAGCAAGGTCGGCACTTCATCCAAGCGGGTTTCATGCAGCTTGGGAATGCCAGCATCTTGCAGCAGCTTGGGAACCAACAGCGCCTTTGTTGGGCCGCCAGCCACTGCATTGGCAAACAAACGCAGCGCCCGCCCGGTTAGCAAAGGCAGCTTCACCGACTGCAAATCGTAACTACTCATTGGTTATTCTCCTGCTGGGGACAATTCGCCCAAATAAATTTCCATGAGGGATTGGTGGCCTACTGATTGCCAGCGCAAATGCAAGCCAGCCGACAAAGCAGAGTTGGGCACAATAAACACTTGCTGCCCTTCAACGGTCTGGTCTTTTTCAACGGCCAAAGGCAGCGGGGTCAGCTCATCACCAAAGGGGACATTGGTTTGCCAGGAAATGTACTCGTTCATATGTTGATCAATGAGAACCATACTGGCGGGAAGAACCGGGGTTGCACTTTGGTTGGAGATAATCATGGGGACGATGACGTAGGAATAGCCGGGGGTTCCCAAATCATCTGCGGGGCGGATTTCGGGTGTTTTTGCCTGTAGGCCAACACCTTTGAGGACAACAGAAAAGCCAGGCCCTCCGGAAGCATAGTCATAATCAACGGTGTCGTTATTTTCGGTGGGTGTTTGCGCCTGGCAGGCTGTCACCCACATAACGGCCGTTACCAACAACAAAATTCGTACCAGCTTCATACCGACATCCTTTTTTGAAAAATGAAACGTTCACAGGCCGCAATTTTTGCGGCTTGTGTCATGCTAACCTGTCCAGTTGGATTATGCAAGGATGAAGTTGGACGTTAACCGAAAAAGGGACGTCTATTCACGGTACTCAATAAATTGGAATGGATCGATGTTGGTTTGCTGGATTTTGTCGTA
>CAZRIB010000266.1:0-5972 GCA_964600035.1 uncultured Ardenticatenaceae bacterium
TCAATTCTCAATTATCCATTCTCAATTCTCAATTATCCATTCTCAATTCTCAATTATCCATTCTCAATTCTCAATTCTCCATTATCCATTCTCCATTCACAATTCTCCATTCCCCTGCTGTGCCTGTAAATATTTGAAAATAACGCCCATGACAGTGGCTGATTTTGCCTCGCGGTCTTTGGCATAAGTACGGGTGGCGCGGCTGCGGGTGAAGTACAAATGGCGTTTGGCGCGGGTAATGCCCACATAAAGCAGGCGCAGCCGTTCGCTAATGATGTCGATATGGGCAGATTCGGTGGCGGTGCGCCCAGGGTACAGCCCGGCATCGCCAAACATGACGTATCGCAGTTGGGCCATTACTTCGGCAGTGGGGTCGCCGCCAATGATGTCGCTGACACCCATAAAGTAGGCATCAAGGGAGCCGGGTATCCATCCGCCATCAATGCCCACCAGAAAAACGGTATCCCATTCCAGCCCTTTGGCTTTGTGCTGGGTGGTGAGGGTAATGCGGCCGGGCTGGGGTTCGTAGCCATAATCGTCCGGCGTGCCGGATGGCAGAGTGCGGCGGCCGGTAGCGATGCCGTCCAGTTCTGCGGCCAGGTCTGGCAGCCGCCAATCGGGGTGGATGTCTCGCCATTGGCGCAGGGTGGTGGCGATGTGGTAGGCGATGGCGAGGTCTGCTTCGTGGATGGTGGGGGTGTCGCTGTTAAGGTTGTAGGCAAAAAGTTCGTCGCCTAAGGCCAGTGCCAGGTCGTCGATGGGTAACGGCCGTAACCGGAACAACTGCTGCATAAACCCCGCAAATTTCTCCAGCAAAGCCAACTCTTTTTCAGAAGCGATATTGGCTGGCAAAGCCCGGTACACATCATCCTCTTCCCAGGGAAAGAGAAAAAGCTCCGGTTTGTGAATACTTTTGAGCAGCGTTTGCAATTTTTGATACGTGCCATCATCGGGAACCAGCGCCGCCGGATGTCCCAGCGCATTCAGGCTGGCATGGGCGGCGGCCAGCGATTTGGCAGAAGTCGGTTCAGCCAGCACATTGAGAACGGCGTGCATGGCGGCGGCGATTTCCCGTTCACGGCCGCCTCCGCGCAGCAAATTGTCGTAATTGGCATCCAGTTCGTCCAAAATGTCGGCGATGGCATAGCCCATGTTGTTGGTGGGCACAAGGATGGCGACGGTGTGATCGGGGCGATGGATGGTGGTATGAACGGCCGTTTTTGCCACAGCAGGCAGTTCTTCGTCCTCCCGATGTTTGTAAACCTTAATGCGGATTGCTGCTTCGCTGTTTGGCGGATTTGGCTGGGCATCGCCGGGCGGGGTGGGCAAAATTTCCTGCCGCCGAAAGGTATAGCGGCGCACTTCCGGCACGGGATGGCTGTCTATGACCCAGTTGAGCATGGCATTGGCCGCCCCAATGATAAGGGGGGCAGACCGGCCCGAATTGGGCAAAGGCAAAGCCAGCACATCTTCTTCATCGAGAAAGGCATTGAAGAAGCGGGGATGGGCGGCCGTGAATGTGCTGGTGATGGCCTGATTGGGGTCGCCAACGCGCACCCAGTTGCCCTTTGGCCCTGTGAGCAGTGTGAGCAAGGTCTCTTGCAAAGGCACGCTGTCCTGGGCTTCGTCTTCCAAAATGTAAGGCCACTGCTGGCGCAATGTTTGGGCAAAGTCGGGGTTTTGTTCCAGCAGGTCTACGGCATGCCAGATGAGGTCGTTGAAGTCGCGTGCGCCCTGACGGGTGAGCATGGTTTGGTAACGGCCGTAAATGCCGGCAGCCATTTCCAGCAGTGGCGCAGAAGCATTCTTCTCATCAACCTGCCTGTTTTGCAGCTTTGCCAAAATTTGCTGCGGGGTAATGCGTTCATTTTTGGCCGCGCGAATGAGGGCGCGGGCGGTTGATTCTACTGTGCTGCGCCACCGCGTTTGGGTTTGCGGGTTTGTGTCCGGCAAAAAAGCCGCCCACAGCTCCGGGTGTTCTTCTTTCCAGGCATCAATAGCCAGAGAAAGATAGTAGTCGCTTTGCCCCTCGTCGAGC
Organism: uncultured Ardenticatenaceae bacterium; assembly: GCA_964600035.1. GTDB lineage: Bacteria > Chloroflexota > Anaerolineae > Promineifilales > Promineifilaceae > CAZRIB01. The sequence continues at coordinate 2,039 of CAZRIB010000266.1, forward strand.
ACCAACAAATCATCGCCGCCAAGACTGGCCTCGGCCTGGCGCACAATTTCCAGCGAGAGGCTGTGGAGTGTGCGCACATCGTAGCCGGTGTCCGGCGGCAGCCCAAACGCCTCCAGGCGCTGGCGAATGCGTGCCCGGAATGTGTCTACGCTGGCGTTGAGGTAGGTGACGATGAGGATTTGCTGGTTGGCGTCGGGGTCGATACGGCCGTTACGGATGAGCTGCGCCGCCAGCAGGGACAGGGTAAATGTTTTGCCACTGCCGGGCACAGCGGAAATAGCCATACGGCCGTTTTGGTATTTGAGAATTTCTTTTTGTGCCGGACGAAGCTGGATCTCTGTCATAGGGGGATTATAACGTAATTGGGTGAATTGAGAGATTGTCATGGCCGTATCACCACCGGCAAGTACGCCGTCTCCGGGTAAAACGTCAACTCCGCCATCAATTCCGGCGGGCTGGGGTTGGCCTGCCACAGGTCATAAAGGATATTACCCCGACTGTTGGGGTCACTGGGGGACGGGCTGTTGTCGCGGAGAAATTGGACGTACTCTTTGGACGCAACCTGGTGCAGCAGGCGGACAGTTCCGGTGACAACGGTGGATGGCAGGGTGTAAACGGCCGTGTCCCAATATTGGCCGTCTGCGTAGCGCGTGGGGTCCGGCTGGCCGTTGGTGTAAGGGGCCGCGCCCGCCGCGTGAAAAGCGGCAAATGTGTAGCCCCGCGGCGGAATGCGGTTGTCGCTGATAATGGTGTTATTCAGGGCAAAATGGAAGGTCGCGCCGGGAGCCATCCCCAATTGAGCCGCCCAATCCGATGTCAGGCCGTGTTTGGCTTCGTACAGCGTCAGGTCGGGGTCTGTGGTGAGAACGGCCGTTCCCGCATCATACGCCCCGGATTGATAAACCACAGCCCCATTGGCATCATACCCCACAATTTGCAGCCACATACGGCGGCCTTCCGGGTAGCCAGTGGGCAACTTATGGCCGGTCTGGTTCACAATGGTCACCGTCAACTGGCCGCTGCCGGCATCAAACAAGGCAGACAGCGTGGCCGCATTTTGCAGCATGTACCGGGCGCGGTCAATGCCTGCGGCTAACGCATCCTGGCGTGCCTGCGCGTTGAGGCCGGTGGTAAAGGTGTCGCTAAAGACGGGGTGCAGGGGCAGCAGTTGGGGAACCCAGGTGTTCGCACCGGTCAGATCGTGCAAAGGCAAATCTGTGCGCGTGGGGGCAGGATTGGACACGTCAAAAAAGACAGCGCCCACGCCGGTGACATCGCGCATGTGGCAGTCCTGACAGGTGGAGACGGTGCTTTTATTGCCGCCAAATTGGGGGGCATAGACGCCTTGCGCCGTGTTGTAGGCGGAGTTTGCCCATTCGCTAAAGGTGCGCTCCAACGGGAACATGGTAGCCGGATCGGCGGGGGTGTTGGGTGGATTGGGCTGGTAGCTCTGGCTGTTTTCGTCCCAGGTAAACAGGGGGTTGTTCACGTCGTGGCAGCTTCCGCAGAACAGGGCTTCTTGATGAAATGGCGATTGCAGCGTTTCCTGTGCGCCGATGGCGGTGTGGGGGTCAAAATTGCCGAGGTCGGCAGTAACGTCGAAGGGGCCGCGCCTGTGGTCGAGGGGGTCGATGATGAAGCTGCCGCTGCCGGTGGTGGTGATGGTTTGGGTGGGGGCGAGGGCGGCGAGAACGGCCGTATCTCTGGCCGGATTTTCAGCCGCCGGTACGGGGTCTACCATGCGGTGGCACAAGGCACACTGCACGCCTTCCAAATCTTCTGTCGTCATGGCGGAGCCGTCGGGTGTGGCGGAACGGCCGTTTAGCCAACCACGCGGCACATGGCAGCGCAGGCAGTATTCACCGGCAAAGGCCGCATCGGCGTTAGCAATGTCCAGGGCGGCATAAAAAAGTGGGTCACGGGCAGAATGCGCCATCATGCTGCCAGACCAGCCAAACCAGGGTTCGTTGTTTTGCGGCTGGCCAAGCATGTCGCTGAAACCGGCATGGCATCCCGCACACGCCTGGGGGTCGGTGAGGTTGTGGGTGAGCATGTTGGGCTGTGTGCCGGGAAAGTAAAAGTCGAGGGGTGTGGTGGTGGTGATGAGAACGGCCGTTTTCTCTGGCTGACTGGTGGCGGGTTGGGCGGCGCGGGTCTGGTTAAGTTGGGCAAATATGAAGCCAACAAGACCAACAGCAAGGAGTAGGGTATAAACGATTGATTTTGATTGGGGCATTTTGCGCTCCTGAAAATTTGGGGAAGATTGGTTATTGGGAACTCTTCTCATCATTAATCATTGCTCATTACTCTTTATTATAGGAGATGTTATGATGAAACGACTGCTGTTGATTGGCTTTTTTCTGGTGGCGGGTGTGGCGGAGATAGGCAAAACGGCCGTTTCTCCTGCGGCGGCACAATCGGCCGTAGACCCCCGTTTTGGCGCGATTGAATCATTTTGGGCTGCGCCAGAAGCCGCCGAACTGGGCGTTGGTTGGGAACGCATCCTCTTTTACTGGAACTCTATCCAGCCGGGCGGGCCGGGCGACTGGAACACCTTGCACGTGCCGGAAGAGTGGCTGGCAGAAGCCCGGGCACAAGGGCGGCAGGTTGTTGGCCTGTTAAAAAACACACCCACCTGGGCTACCGACGGCGAATTTGCGGCTGGTGTGCCGCGCGGGTTATACCTGCCAGTCGATGATCCGGGTAATTTGTGGGCCAACTATGTGCGGCAGGTTGTCACTTATTATGGGCCTCGGGGTGTGCGCCATTGGATTATCTGGAATGAGCCAGATATTGCCCCAGATGTGTATGGGCACGAATTTAGCGGTTCTGTGGAAGATTATTACCAGCTTGTGAAGGTGGCTTATACCGTCATTAAAAGTGTTGACCCAGAGATGACGGTGCTGTTAGGCGGGATGACCTATTGGCATGACCCCAGCTATTTGCGCCGCTACTTGCAGGTGGTGGTGGCAGACCCGGAGGCATCGGCGAATAACTATTTTTTTGACGCGGTTTCTGTCCACATCTATTTTCGACCGGAAACGATGGGGACAATTATTGGCAATGCCTTTGCGGTGCAGCAGCAGTTGGGTATTGCGCCGTTGAAGCCGGTTTGGGTGAATGAGACCAATGCCCGTCCCAGTATGGATCCGGAATGGCCGGTCTCTGTGCAGGCGTTTGAAATTGATTTGGAGCAGCAGGCATGGTATATCCCGCAGGCGTTTGCGCTGGGTTTTTATGCCGGGGCGGCGCGGATGTCTGTGTATAAACTGGTGGATATTAATTTGTCGCCGGGAGATGAGTCGTGGGGGTTGTTACGGCCGTATGACCACACCAAACGCCCTGCTTTCTTTGCCTACCAGACCACCATCAAATACCTGAGCGGGTTTACTTACCCCATTTACCGGCAGCAAACAGATTTGTACACAATGGTGACGTTTAACCGGCCAACAGGCGTAACCCGGGTGCTGTGGGCGCGAACGACAACACCTGTGACTGTGCAAGTGCCAGCCCTGGCGGAAAGTGGTCTGCAAATTAGTGTGCTGGGCAGTGAAACGCCCATTGTGCCGGAAAATGGCGTGTACCAGATTGGTTTGGGCGGGGCACGCTGTTACGATGGCTGTTACATGGGCGGTGAGCCGGTCTTTATTTTTGAGGCGGGTGTGCAGGCGGCAGGGAATGAGACGGCCTCCGGCGGTGGATCTGTGCCAACGGCCGTTCCAACAGCCGCTCCTACCATTGCACCAACCGAAACACCAACCGCAGCACCAACAGCCACCCCAACAGCGACAGCATCCCCAACACCAACGGCGACGGCAACAGCCACCCTAACGCCAACGGCTGCGGCCACAGCAACGGCTGCTGCCACAGCGACGGCTGCGGCCACAGCAACAGCCACGCCGACTGCTGTGTTTACACCTACATTTGTGCCAAC
>CAZRIB010000267.1:0-1580 GCA_964600035.1 uncultured Ardenticatenaceae bacterium
GTGGCAGGAGTTGCTTCATATTTCATAATTCATAATTCATAATTTTCGAAGGAGGGATATTGTGAACAAAGTGCGTTTTACCATACTTTGGCTTTTGTTGGTCAGTATGTTGGTCATTGTCCCCGTCGTGGGTGCGGCCAACCCGCCAGATACCCCCGTACTTCAGGTTGTACCTGCCCAAACGGATGCCGGCAGCGGCGATACACCACCTGAGGATACGGCCGTTTCCGACTCCCTCCTTTCCCCAGAACTAAACCGAATTTTCGCTTCACTGGGGCTGTACATCCTCACCATGTTCACCCTGGCACTGGGTACAGAAGTGTCTGTGGATGTTGTCAAACATCTGTTTGGCCTGAAAAGCAAACCCACTGCCCGCAAAACGCTGGAAGAATTTGAATCCCTGCTGCCCGGCAAACCAGCCGATTTTGGCATCTCGGTGGAGGAGCAGGCCAAACTTCAGGCACAAATCGCCGGCCTAAAAGCCGTTTTGGAACCGGTGGCACAAGCAGATGACATCATTGGTCAAATTAAGGATGGGGAAGTGGTAACGGCCGTAAACCAACTCCTCCAGGCCACCGGCACCTTCAAACCCGGCCAAACCCTGGACAACACCATCAAAGCCAGCCTCACCAACCTGGCAAACACCCTTGCCGCCCGCTTCAACCTGCCGCCCTATCTCACCCAACCCGTCACCGAACAAGTCACCAAAGCCATCAACCAAATCAACCTCACCGACGCACAGGCCATCGTTCAGGAAGCCTACACACAGCTAAGAGCAGGCCTCCTTTCCGCATGGATTCGCCAGCAAATTACAGAAATCAACGCCAACACCCGTGCCGTCATCGAAGAAAGGTACAACCTGCAAATCAAACCCCAGCTTGCCAACCTCGGCTTTAGCCCGGAAGCAGAGCAAGCCATCCACGAATGGCTCAGCAATTTCCTCATCGAGCTAGACACTTACACCGGCCATCAAGTAGACATCTACCTGAAATCACTCAACGAACTGCTGCGCGGCGTTGAAAGACAACGCTACCTTCTACAAAGTCCTGCCCGGCGTATGTGGCGGCGCGCCCGTGAAATTCCTTACATCGGCCATGCGGTGGCCTTCATTGAAGATTCACTCAACTGGCTGGCAGGCCGCGAACGCGAAGACCTGGATTCTTGCACCAATAAAGATTACGTTACCGATGGTTACTCAATCGGCCGTGTCATTCTGGAACTAGACCGCCAGCACAAAGCCGATGGCGATGCCCGCATCCGCTGGCTCCGACTCCTCTCCATCTTTGTTGGCATCATCCTGGCACAAACGCTAAGAATCGACTCTGCCGACTTGTTGGCTGGCCTGCTCCCCTTAAGCACTTCCGATTTCCTGAAAACAGTCCTAATCAACAAAGGGACAATTATTCTAGGCATTAAATTCACCAATGAACTGACAGCCGGCATCTTGCTTTCTGGCCTCGCCGCCAGCGCAGGCTCCAACTTTTGGCATGACCGGCTCAGCCAGCTCCAGGCCGTCCGCTCTACGGCTGAAGCCGCCGCCAGTGCCTTTCAGCAAATCACAGGGCAAAATAAAGAATCAT
>CAZRIB010000267.1:1680-3297 GCA_964600035.1 uncultured Ardenticatenaceae bacterium
CGCTGCTGCTGAATCCAGGCAGTGGGAATACGCTGCCAGCGTGTAAAAAAGTCATGTTCCCCGGTTAATGTTGCCAGCCGTAAATGCAGGGCACGGCCGTCATCCACTTCATACGCAATAGACACCCGATGGCCTTGCAATTTACCGACCAGTGCCCAGTACTCCTTACTATATTCCTCAAGCGGAATCATCTCCCCTTCTGCATCTTCCTGGCGGCCAGCCACCAATTTGTGCAAACGCAGCAAATATTTATCGGCCCGGTCAACATGCTCCAGCACTTCCGCATCAAACACCGCACGCAAATAATTTTCATTCGGCAGCCGCCACACAAACTGCACCGGAAAATGATCACCTATATCGTAATTAGCTGTTGGCATCTTTCCACTTCAATCAAACAGCCGCTGCATGGTCAATACAGCGGCTGCTTACAATCCTTAAATCACGCCACAATTAACGAACAGCGCGCTCCGTTTGTTTGTCGAAGATGTGCATGTTGCTCATATCCATGACCAAGTCGATATTGTTGCCAATGCCAATCCGTTTCCGTGTATCAACAGTAGCAACTAATGAATTTTTACCAGAATTGACATAGAGATGCAGTTCATGCCCTAACAATTCAACAACTTCCACAGTACCCTTCATGGGCGCGGCCAGAATATTGGGGGGAGCGTATTCGGGTGCATGGATATGCTCTGGGCGCATACCAAAGATGACTTCTTTGCCAACATAATCATTGTAGGCGCCTTTGCGTTCGGCCGGCACTTCCACACGGAAATCGCCGGTATCCACAAAGAGCTTCCCTTCCTCACCCACCAGCGTGGCATCGAAGAAGTTCATGGCCGGGCTGCCGATGAAGCCAGCAACGAAAACGTTTGCCGGGGAGTCGTACAGGTTGCGCGGGGTGTCAACTTGTTGCAGTTCACCGTCATTGAGCACCACGATGCGGTCGCCCATGGTCATGGCTTCCACCTGGTCGTGGGTTACGTAAATGAAAGTTGTTCCCAACCGCTTGTGCAGTTTGCTAATTTCTGCACGGGCAGTCACACGTAGTTTGGCGTCCAGGTTAGACAATGGCTCATCCATCAAGAAAACAGATGGTTCACGAACGATAGCCCGGCCGACAGCCACACGTTGGCGCTGACCACCAGACAACTGTTTGGGCTTCCGGTCGAGCAAATTGGCTAACCCTAAAATTTCAGCGGCTTCTTTTACACGACGGTCAATTTCGTCTTTGGGCGTTTTGCGCAGTTTAAGACCAAATGCCATGTTGTCGTAGACGCTCATGTGTGGGTACAAGGCGTATGATTGGAACACCATGGCAATGTCGCGATCTTTGGGTGGGACGTCGTTCACTACACGATCGCCGATGAGGATTTCACCTTCGCTGATTTCTTCCAACCCGGCCAGCATTCGCAGGTTGGTGGATTTGCCGCAGCCAGATGGGCCAACAAATACGATGAATTCTTTGTCTGCAATTTCGAGGTTCAGGTCTTTGACGACGGTTACATCACCAAATCTTTTGTATACGTGCCGGTAACTTACACTAGCCATTTATTTGAATCTCCTTGATTAGGATGTTATGTAAACTCCTTAATTGTACTATGGAAATACCACCAG
>CAZRIB010000267.1:3397-5926 GCA_964600035.1 uncultured Ardenticatenaceae bacterium
ACCAGGAGTTGAGTCCTTTCTGGTATTTTGCCGGGTGGAATATATAGTGTGGGCAAGGGGATGTCAACCGGATTGAGGCAAACTGTCTATGTTCGTGGTGTTAGTTACGGCCGTTTCTCGCAAAATGTCTAATCTCGTGGTGTTTTTCGTTTATTTTTCTGCTGTTTGCCAGGTTTCCACGCAAAAGCCCCATCCAAAATAGCCATTTCCAGCACACTGGGAGGCAAATTCAAGGGAAGCTGGTTGGCATACCGATTCACCCAGTTGGCAACACTTTGATGATTCACTTCCAACAAACGGCTAATTTCTCGCAGGCTCAACCCATCCAGATACAGACGAAGGGCTTGCAAACGTATTTCTTCATCATAGCCTACACTTTGGGGGTCTGGTGTGTAGCGGGTGCTGCAATGTTTGCATTTGTAACGCTGGCTGCCGGCAGGGGTAAAGCCATGTTTAATTTGCCGGGTAGTGGCCTGGCACTGCGGGCATTGGATGGGCGTATTGGCGCTTTCTGGCATGGCTGGTATCCGTATTCAGTATTTTGTTATCCGTTTTCCGTGTACGCTGCCTCTGGTGGTTTCGCCGGAAAACAGCATACGGCCTCGGGTTACGTGTGCTAGAAAAGGGTCAATATGATGGCGATGATGAAGAGGACTACGGCCGTAACGGCCAGCCCCAAATTGGGGCGCAGGGCATTGGCAAAGGCAGAAGAAAGGGCAGTGGCTGAAATTGATTGAGCTGGACGGGTCAGTTCGCCGGTCAGGGCACGCCAAAACTGGATGACGGTAGACGGCCGTTCATCGGGGTGCATCTCCATTGCCCAGGCCAGCGCCTCCGACACATAAGGCGAAACGGCCGGATTTATTTCAATGGCAGGCCGTAAAGCGCGCGGGTTCAAAAACCGGGTTTTGGCATCGGGCGGGGGCGTATTGGTAAGCAAATGGTACAGCGTAGCCCCCAAGGCATAGATGTCTGTGCGGACATCAGTGTGCCCGGCTTCGCCGCCATACTGCTCAAGGGGTGTGTACAGGGCAGTGCCTCGCCCCTGCACAACGGTAATGGTACGGGCATCATCAGGAACCATCAGCTTGACCAGACCAAAATCGACAAGTTTGATACGGCCGTTAGGCATCAGCTTGATATTGGCAGGCTTAATATCCCGGTGAAGCACCGGTGGATCCTGACTGTGCAAATAGGCCAGCGCATCCGTAATTTGCCGCGCCCAGGCCAGTACATCCGCTTCTGGCAGCGGGCCATTCTGGGCAACAAGCAGCTCCTTCAAATCATGGCCGGGCACAAAATCCATCACCAGATATTCACGGCCGTTTTCCGAAAAATAATCAGAAACCTTGGGCAAATTAGGGTGATCCAACTGTGCCAAAATGCTGGCTTCTTGCAAAAATTGAGCCTGCGCCTGTTCCCGCTGTGCCAACGGCAGCCCTACATCCGGCTCAATCTCCTTAATGGCGCACAAACGGCCAGGCAAACGTAAATCCTCGGCCCGATAAACGCTCCCCATTCCGCCCTGCCCCACCACATTGGTGACCTTGTAACGTTGTCGTAAAATAATGTTTGTATCTAATGGCGTCATCGCATCATTTGCATGGTATATTTAATAAGCTTAGCGGCAAGCGCTTACTAACGTGAAAATATGGCGAGTGAGCAAGTTGCAAGTGGGCAAGTAACCTGTAACCGACAATTTGTACCCCGCTTCACTCTTGAATCATTGGTCATTAATCTTTATTTTCATATTATAGTCTATTCGAACCGGTTCATGATTGAGTTAAGGGAATAAAGATGAACGAACAACCAGTCTTGATTGTACGGGAAGGGCAGCTAGTTGGACAACGTTGGACGCTGGAACCTGATGAGTTTCTCATTGGACGGGGTTCTGACTGCGATCTGGTATTACCAGAACGACAAGTATCGCGTCATCATGTGAAAATTTTGCAGGATAACGGCCGTTACCTGCTCCAAGACCTGGGCAGCAAAAACGGCACACACCTCAACGGCAAACAAGTCACCGGCACAGTCCCCTTGCAAGATGGCGACGAAATCCAGATTGCCCTGGCTGTCAAGCTGGTCTTTGTCGGTACAGATGCCACCCTGCCCCTCACCTTTGACCCGCCCACACTAGACAAACCGTTGACCATAGATGAATCCCAGCGGGCCGTCATCATCAACGGCGTCGAGCTAAACCCGCCTCTGTCACTGGCACAATTCCGCCTTCTCCAGTTGTTATACGAAGCCGACGGCGCAGTCGTCAGCCGGGACGACATTGTAGAAGCAGTTTGGCCGGGCACAGACGGGTTAGGCGTTTCTGAACAGGCCATTGATGCGCTGGTAAGGCGGCTGCGTGATCGTCTGGGGGAGGTGGACGATTACAATTATGTTGTTACGATTCGCGGGCATGGCTTCCGCCTGGAAAATGAACCGCATTAGTCCCGAATCCAAAAATCTGCAAATCATTTACAATAAAAAAGGCAGGTCAATCGCCTGCCTTTTTGTTTTGTCGTAATGTATTTACCT
>CAZRIB010000268.1:0-5913 GCA_964600035.1 uncultured Ardenticatenaceae bacterium
TCATCAATTTTTACTTTTGAAGGAGCAAGCAGATGGCAGAAGCTGTACGGCCGTATCACTTCATTGCAGAAAACTTTAGCCCCAGTGAAATCAAAGGGGATTTGTGTGATGAACTGGGCATAAAAGAGTGGGATTTAGATGGCAAAAGCCCCAAAGATTTAGGCAGGTCACTGGAAAGCATCGTGCTGCGAAAAGACCAGTTGGGGGAACTGCTGGCTGCCATCAAAAAATACAAAAACCATTTTGACCCCTGGCGTTATCTGTACCTTTTTGTGATGGAGCATGTGGGCACACCGGGCGATGACCGTGCCCAGACATTGGCAGATTTTTGCGAAAAGACGCTCCATTTGGACGTGGCCCAGTTAAAGCTGACTTACGGCGATTTGCTGGGCATTGAAGGCGACCCGTTGTTGTACCGTGAGAAGGCGTTGGTCATTCAAGAGGCAATGAAAGCTGCCGGACGAGAGCGTGAGCTGCTGCTGGCTGTGCGGCACGCCTGCCAGCAGGCCAACCCCCACTGCAAGGTGAATTTGCGTGTTTTTGGTATTGAGGATGATGAAACGCTGGAGGACGATGGGGCTGACCCGAAAAAGCGGCCAGACGGAGAGAAGCCAGATAATGGGGAAACGGCCGTTTTGCCCGAAAAAATCCAGTACAAAAATTTCGACATTCTCATTTCCAAAGCAGGTGATGACAACCAATATCAGGTGCGCGTCTTTCAATCGCCGCATGGGCAGGCAGGCCCTGTGGATGTCACCATTCCGCCAGAAGGTGACACCCGTTTTGCCAACCTTGTCTCCTTTTTGAACAACCTGATTAGCCCGGAACCCAAAACAAAAGAGCTGGGCAAAAAATTAACCAGCCTGCTCTTTCCCGGTGATGTGTGGGGTAAATTTGAGCAATGTTTTGCCAGCCTGGCCGATGGCGAAGGGCTGCGGGTGCGTCTGCAAATTGAGCCGGAAGAGCTGGATATGCTGCCCTGGGAATACTGCTGGCAAGAGCCGCCCTATGATTTTATTTTTCAGGACAGGCGAGCGACGTTGGTGCGGTATCCGGGGGTTTCCATGAAAATGGGTGATGTGGCGGTTGAGCTGCCGCTGCGCATTTTGGTGGCAACGGCCGTTCCCGATGGCTTTGATGAACTGGATGTAAAACGTGAATTGACACATGTGCGGCAGGGGTTACGGCCGTTGCTGGAAACAGGCCATGCCGTCCTTGATGTTTTGGAAAAAACGTCCCGCGTCACCTTATTGGACAAACTGGATAGAGCAAGGCAAAGCGGCAAGCCATACCACATCCTCCACTTCATCGGGCATGGCGTGCTGGAAGGCAGCGGCGAAGGCGCACTGGCTTTGGTGAAGTCAAACACAGACAACACCCAAAGCAATTTGTCCGCATCCAAGTTCCGTGCCATTGTCAAGGACAGCGACCTGAAGCTGGTTTTTTTGAATGCGTGCAAGACGGCCGTTCACGACAAAATTCAACCGATGAACAGCATCGCCCGGTCACTCATCACCGCCGAAGTGCCTGCCGTTGCGGCCATGCAGTTCAACGTCCCCGACGATATGGCCATCCTCTTTTCTTGCCGGTTTTACCAAAATTTGGCGATGGGCATACCCCTGGACCAATCTATTGCCGAAATTCGGCGGGCTGCATACGTGGAAACAGAAGACGGCACGCTTTGGGGCATTCTCACCTTTTTGATGCGTTCGGAGGATGGTCAATTGTGGCAGCCAAACAAGCAGGTGGCGCAAGATTTGGCAAATTGGAAGCCGCCCAAGTGGCTGGATGGGGTGCGGCATGCTGTTGATGCCATTGAGGCTGCGTATACGGCCGTCAAGCCTCAACTTGATGCCACATTTGTGCCCATTGCAGACCCGGCGCTGGCACAGGTAAAAGCGGAGGCCGCCAAAGATGAACCAGACAAGACGGCGCTAACAGGGCTGTTAACGGCGTTGGATACGGCCGTTAAACTGTTTGGGGATGCGGCTGCAGCCGTGCAAGAAGCCGTTGCCGAGGCACAAACGGCCGTTGCCAGTGAGGAATAGCCTGAGTCGGGGATTGGCGATTAGTTTTCTATGTATTTATCCCCCGTAAAGCCGCGTGCCTGCCACGCCTGATACAACATAACTGAACCGGCAACGGCCGCGTTGAGCGATTCCACATGCCCGCGCATAGGCAGCCGGATAATAAAGTCACACGTTTCACTGACCAACCGCCGCAGTCCTTGCCCCTCATGCCCAACCACAATGCCCAGCGGCATATCCAGGTCAATCTCTCCCAACGTTTTGGCCTGCGGATCCATATCCAGCCCCGCCAGCCACACACCGGCATCTTTCAAATCGCGCATGGCAGATACCAGGTTCGTGACCTGAGCAATAAGCAGATGTTCGGCGGCCCCAGCCGAAAATTGCACAACCGCCGGGGTAATTTCCGGCGCGCGGCGATCTTGAACAATGACCCCGTGCACGCCGCAAATTTCGGCCGTGCGCAGAAGCTGCCCAATGTTTTGTGGGCCGTGCAGCAGGTCTAGCAGCAGCAGCAAGGGCTTTTCGCCCTGGTTGGCGGCTAATGCCAGCATGTCGTCAACGTCGCTGTATACGTAGGGGCCAACTTCCAGCGCCACGCCCTGGTGGCTGCTGTCTTTTACACGCTGGCTCAACTTTTGTTTGCTTATTTGGGTGATGGGGATGCTGCGGGAAACGGCCGTGTCCCAAATTGCTTTTATCTGTTTGCGGTCAATGCCTTGCTGCACCCAAAGACGGACAATCTCCCGCCGCGAACCTCGCAGCGCTTCCAAAACCGGGTTTCGTCTAATCAAAAATTCTGTCATAGCCAACAAAAAAGGCGAGTGACCAGCCACTCGCCTCCCTTATCCCTCCATTATTTATTCAATCTTCCAAATGGTGCCATCCGGTCTGTCTTCCAGCACAATGCCCAACGCCTTCAGCTCGTTACGTACTTTATCGGCCGTTGCCCAATCCTTCTTTGCCCGCGCTTCTGCCCGAATCTCAAGCAGCAGCTTAATCAGCCCTTCCTCTCGTTCCGCGCTTGCGCTGGCTTCCTCTTCATCCGGGATAATGCCCAAAACGTCGCCACCCAATTCACGGTAAAGGGTGTCAATGGCTTGCAGCGTTCCCTTGGTATGCGGCCCCTGCTCGTTTAGCAGTGTATTGACCTGGCGTGTTAACTCTTGCAGCACGGCCAGCGCCGCAGGTGCATTAAAATCATCATTCATTTTGGCAATAAAGTTGTCCCTAGCCTCGGCCAACATCGCCAACACACCTTCTGCAGCCTCGCCTTCCGCAGCCTGATGAAGCTGCTGGCGGACTAATGTGACAGCCCCCCACAACCGCTGCCAGCCTTTATGTGCGGCCTCAACTGCTTCATCAGAAAAATCAATTGGGCTGCCATAGTGGCTGGACAAAATAAAGGTGCGAAGCGCTTCTGGCCGCCAACGTTTAAGGGCTTCCTTAATAGTCAGTGTGTTGCCCAAACTTTTGCTCATTTTTACGCCGTCCAGCGTCAGTGAGCCGGTTAACATCCAATACCGGGCAAACGGCTCGTCATGGGCACATTCACTTTGGGCAATTTCACATTCATTGTGCGGGAAAATGTTGTCGATGCCGCCGCCGTGTATGTCAAATGTATGCCCCAGATATTTGCTGGCCATTGCTGAACATTCTATGTGCCAGCCGGGGTAGCCTTCTCCCCAGGGGCTGGGCCAGCGCAAGATGTGTTCCGGTTCTGCCTTTTTCCATAAGGCAAAATCGGCCGGGTGGCGTTTTTCTGTGCGCACGGCTTCACGGGTTCCTTCTTCCTGTTCTTCCAGTTTACGGCCGCTTAGTTTGCCATATTCATCATAGGAAGTGACATCAAAATAAACTGAGCCGTTTATTTCATAGGCATGGCCTTTTTCGATTAAGGCCTGCACCATTTCAATTTGCTCTGGGATATGAGCGCTGGCGCGAGGACTGATGTCCGGCCGTTTTACACCGAGCGCGTCCATATCGGCAAAATATTCGCGCATGTATGTTTCTACCACCTGCATGGGCAGGGCAGATATTTGTCGCGCTTTTTTGAGAACGCGGTCTTCACCGGTGTCGAGCATGTGGCCGACATCGGTAATGTTTTGTACGTAAAGGACATCGTAGCCAAGGTAGCGTAAATAGCGCACCACCACATCGAAACCGACATAGGTTTTGGCATGGCCAATGTGCGAGTAGTCGTATACGGTGGGGCCGCAAACGTACATATTTACTTTGCCTTCTTGCAAGGGGACAAACGCTTCCTTTTTTCGGGTTAGAACGTTGTAAATTTTAAGTGTCATATTGTCTCCGGGTTTGTTGTTGGAGATTGGAGATTTGAGATTGGTTATTCGGCAGTTGGGATGATAGCTGCTTGTTGAGATTTCTGTTCCGAAATGGGAAATGATTTTTCAATGTTTGCTTAATCGCCAATCTCTAATCTCAAATCTCTCTTGTTTTGTTCTTGTCATTTTAACTGATATGCGGGTGCGGTTCACAGCTTGTTAAGGTTTGGCGAAGATCATGCGCCCGGCTGTGGTTTGCAGCACTTTGGTGACGGTGACATCTATTGTTTGGTTGATGAGGCGACGGCCGTCTTCTACAACAACCATTGTGCCATCATCCAGATAGCCAACCCCCTGATCGGCTTCTCGTCCTTCCTGAATGATTTTTATGTGAATTGTTTCACCGGGTAAAAAGACCGCTTTGACAGCATTGGCCAGATCGTTGATGTTGAGAACGGTGACACCTTGAATTTCAGCGACGCGGTTCAGGTTGTAGTCGTTGGTCATGATGGGGCATTTGAGGTGGCGTGCCAGAGCAACCAGTTTGGCATCTGCTTCGCGCACTTCGCTGACGTCCATGTCGATGATGCGGGTGGGCACGGGGGTGTCGTTTTGCAGGTTGTTCAGGACTTCCAGCCCACGCCTGCCCCGGTTGCGCCGGAGTGGGTCTGAGCTGTCGGCGATGTGCTGGAGTTCGGCCAGGATGAAGTTGGGAATGAGAAGTGTGGCGCGGATGAAACCGGATTGGCAGATGTCGGTGATACGGCCGTCTATGATGACACTTGTATCCAGCAAAATGTAATCATTAAACAGATCTTCTTCAGACCGAATTTCGCTGCTGATAACAGGGGTTGCCGACCGCAGCCCACTAAAAATGGCTTGAAAATCGCTTTGCCGGGAAACGAGAATGACGATGCCGAGATAGCAAAAAATGATGGCAGCGGCCAAAGGCATGATTTGGCGAAAGGGGGATGGCAGCAGGGAGAGCGGCAGGGAAAGGAGTGCGGCCGCGACCAGCCCCAAAAAGATGCCAGCAATGATGGCTGTGATGCGTTCGGGAGGCATGTTGGCTAATTTATGGGCGGCATAGCGTAACGGCCGTGTTGTAAAAAACGGCGTTAAAATCAACCCGGCCAAAAAACCAACAAGCGCAAATACAATCGTATACACATCTGGCGGCGCTTCCAAAAACCGCGCCAGCCTAATACCAACAATTGCCAGACCAACAGCAGCCCCAAATGCACCAATTAACCTGAAAACAAATTCAATGCTCAACTTTTTCATAGAATTCCCATACCACTCAATCATCCATAACGACGATGGGATAGACACACGAAGCAATGTGCCTCTCTTTGCTTCGTGTTTAGGTGAAAACGGAAAAGCAACTTGAATGAGTAAATCAATTGTTTTCCCATTTTACCTAACTGGCACAGGCCAGTTTTTTTGTTGTGGCAGTAGGGGAGGGAATTGCGGTTTGGCTAAACGACCCGGCACACAAATGATTCAGTGTGAAATGAACGCCGCTCACATTGATTGAGCTGCCGTTCATTACCTGTTTTGCTGACGTATTTCAATTGCCAATTTATCAAGGAATATATTCC
>CAZRIB010000269.1:0-4425 GCA_964600035.1 uncultured Ardenticatenaceae bacterium
TAGGCCTGGGCATCGCCCGTTCCTTCCTTCCTTTTAATAATGCGCCATGCTTCCACAGCCAGCACCTCTCGCAAATCCGGCATCGCTTCCTCACCACCCAAATGCAGGTACGTGTCCCGGAGCTGGTAGGCCAGCCCGGACGGCAGCGCACCCGCCTGGAAAAACGCCATCAACTCCAGCAGCCGTTTATCCACCGTACCCCACTTGCCTTTGACGGTGCGCGGCGCGCCGCTCCGTTTCGCTTCTGTCACCGCCAGCGCGTTTTTGCCTTTCACCGACTTGGCCGTTTGCTCGGCCTCCCGCGCCGTTTGCAGGGCATCTTCCAGCGGCTCCGTGTGGTGGAAAATGGCAATCCCGGCGGAGAAGGTGGGGGAGTTGCCATCCTTATCGGTAAAACCTTGCATTGTGGCTTGGAATTTCTCAGCCAGCTTTTGGGCGCATTGAACGGCCGTATGCAACGGCAGCAATGCCACCACATCATCCCCACCTGCATACACTACCGCACCATCATGCCCTTTTACATTCTCTTCTTGTTCATTCTGTTTTTCATAGCCTTCCACAATCTTTTTTGCTTCTTTTGCAAATTCGGCCAGTGCCGCCGAAAAGGCCCGGTGCGCTTCCCGCGTTTTCTGGTTATTAATCGTCTGCCCCATAAAATCGCCGTCGCCCACCAGCAGCGCGTAGTAGGGAATAAGTTCTTTCACCTTCGCATCACGCATGAGCGCCTTTATAAAATCATTGAGTTCGGCTTCCACTTTACGAGCTTCAGTTTTATCCATGAAATCCAACAGTCTGGATTTAAACAGGAGACCTCCATCCAGATTTCCTAAAATTGGTAATCGTAGATCGTGGCGGATAACTTCCTGTTTTTCGATGTCAGGGTTCTGTTGGTGGAGGGCTTTCAAATATTCCTTCCACTTTTGCTGAACGGCCGTGTCACTGGCTTTGGCCTGTAAATGTGTTTTGAGCGGCATGGCAGCCATGTGGGATGTGCTGGGGAATGTTTGTTTTTCGCCTGCTTTGCCCAGCCGTTTGAGCAAATCTACGCCGGAAAGCTGTTCGCCCGCTTTGGCCTTGTACCATTGGTACATTTTCTGGGCATCGCCAGAAGCATTTTCCGGGATGACGCTTTCCCGGCTGCCGTCCAGTGAGGATTTGGGTTTGCTGCTGCCCCAGGTGGGCTGCCCAAACTGGCGCAAATTTTTGCGGGCGGCTAGCAGGGTTTCTGCCTTTTTGCGGACGGTGGGGTATGCATTTTCGTCGGGTAGGGGGACAGCAACCCAGTAGAATTCGGGCAGGTCTTTGATTTGGGCAACGGCCGTTTCTCGCGTTTCTAGCGGTCCTCCAGCCCCATCAAGCGCCATGTCCGCCAGTTCATCCAGCCGCGCCCGCATCGCTGCTTCCGCTTTATCGGTCACCTCTTGCGGCTCTTCCACGATGGCGACAATTTTGTTGGCAACGGCCAGCTCACTGCCCGGCTTCAAGTCATCCGAAGAAGCGGCGGGGAAGATGAGGGCTTGCTCCCCCCCGGCGGCTTGCGCCACCGCCCGCGCCGCCGCCTTGCTCAGCTCGCTCATCAGCCAGGAACCAAACCAGAGGTCGCGGGTGCGCCGGGCGGCGGCAATGAACACCTGCATCGGGCCAATGTGGATTAGTAACAAATGTTGGGTCATGGGCAACTCCTTTGGGATTGGCGATTAACGATTGACGATTGACAAGATTGGTTCAATCTTGGAGATTGAACCAATCTTGTGTCTGTAACACCTCTTCTACAATTGAAAACACGGCTGCCGAACTGTACTTTAGCACATGAGAAACGGCCGTAAATCAGAATTTCTTCCCAAATTAATCAGAGAAGGTTCTGATGTCCGGCAGCAGGATAAACAGTACACTGCAACAAAACAAGTCAGCGGAAGGCCAGTTCAAACGGGGACCTGCGCCAGCATCCATCCGACGCTTGCCAGAGCGTTTTATGCTGGCGCATCTTCCTTTCCCCAAAACAGGCTAAACTTTTCCGCCAGAAAACGATAATCAAGATGGGTTTCTTCCGGCAAATTCCAGGCATTGCGACATTCCGCCAGAATCACCGTTTTATGGCTGTCCACCGTTTTGATGGTGATGTGCAGCCGGGCGGCCACTTCCTGCGGATTCAGTCCATCGGCGAAGGCACGCAGCACCTCTTTTTGCCGGTCGGTCAGTTGGCGGACAACGGCCGTACACCGTTTTCGTTCCGCCTCATCCAGCAGCCTGCGCGGCTGCGCCAGCACATCCCCGGCAACGGCCGTTTGCGGCATTCCCAGTTGGCGCAGCGCCGGAAAATAACTCCCCCAGGGCATCATCGGCACTCGAATCAGGCGAAACGCGCTCTCCGGCGGCAGGTGCATCATCGCCCCCTCATCCGCCGCCAACCGCAAGTCGCGCGGCGTGTACATGTGCCACAGCACATCCTGATGCCCAAAATGGAGCATCGCCGCCGACATGGTGAGCAGCCCCAAAATGCGCCGTCCGCCGCTGATGCACACATGCAGCGTCCGCCGCTCATTCTTCAGCTCAACCAGAAGCCGGTTCACCACCTCCCAGGCGGCGTTGGCATCCGATTCGTCGTGAATGTCGGGAACGGGTTGGTTGGGGAGGCGCAAAGGGTAAAAAACAAGGGGGATGTCGGCATAACGGCCGTCAAATTCATCTCGGAGCTTTTGCATGGATTGGTGCAAACGGCCGTTTACTGGCGAAAAATGGAGCACAATCACCTCAGAGAAAGCCACGCCCCGCGCCAGCAGCGCATCCAGAGCAAACGTCACCACCTGCGGCTGCCCGCCCAGCGTACAAACCAGCGTCGTCTCTTTGGTAAAATCCATACAGCCAACCCCTGCTGTTCACTAACCAGAAATCAAGGCCACACGCGACTGGCCTGTCAAACTGGACTGGACTATCCTGACAAACAGGGCATCATCTTACCTGAAAGCGAACAGGTGGCAAGTGAGGAAGTGGCAGGTGAGCAGGTGGCAAGTGGCAAGTGGCAAATCGTCAATCGCCAATCGCCAATCGCAAATCGCAAATCGTCAATCGCAAATCGCAAATCGCAAATCGTCAATCACAAATCGGAGGTTTTCCATGACTACATTCCCAGCCATTCTCGTCGGCGGCCCGCCCCATTCCGGCAAATCCATCCTCATCTACAGCCTCACCCAGGCGCTGCGCCAGGCAGACGTAGACCATTATGTCCTGCGTGCCTGCCCTGATGGCGAAGGGGACTGGTCCAACGAAATTGACCAGAAACTGGCGCAGGCCATCCGCGTCAAAGGGCAGTTTAACAGCGACTTTGTGCAGCGCATGGACGGCTGGCTGGCAAAACGCCATCTGCCCCTGCTGGTGGATGTGGGCGGCAAGCCAAACGCTGAGCAGGCGGCGATGTTTGCTCGCTGCACCCACGCCGTCTTGCTCGTTGGCCGCCGTGCTGATGACCCGGAGGCATACGGCCGTTCCCTCACCCACTGGCGGCAGCTCATGGCACAGCAAGGGGTGGCCATCATCGCCGAACTGGCCTCAGAACTGGATGGCGACAACGCGCTCACGGCCGTTTCCCCCATCATCCAGGGCACACTCACCGGCCTCCACCGAGGCCAAACCGCCAGCGGCCCCGCCTTCGATGCCCTGCTGCAAAAAATCAGCCGCCTCTTCACCTTCCCCAAAGACAAATTGGTACGCCAGCACCTGGCACACTCCCCCCATGAGCTGACGCTGAATCTGGACGACCTGGCAGAGATGTGGCACATTGAAAACGGCCGTTGGCAGCCCGCCCACATCCCCCAACTGCAAGCCTACCTGCCGAAAGAACAGCCGCTGGCCGTATACGGCCGTACCGCCAACTGGCTCTACGCCGCTCTGGCCATGCACGCCCACCCCGCTCCCTTTGCCCAATTCGATGTCCGCTACGGCTGGGTCACGCCGCCCGCACTGACGGTGGTGACAGGCAAAACGGCCGTTTCCCACGATAACTGGCACGCCGCCCTCATCCCCCAGCCCGAACACACCGTGCTGGACATGAGTCTGCAAGGCCAGCTCCTCGGCTACGACGATGCCGAAAAATTGCCCATTCCCGCCCCGCCGCCGGACAAAGGCCTCATCCTCAACGGCCGTCTCCCCCTCTGGCTGCTCACCGCCGTCGTCCGCCACCTGGCGCCAATGGTTTTGTGGACGGCCGTTTACCAGCCAAAACTAGAAGCCGCCGTCATCATCCACAGCCACACAGCCACCCATCCCATCAGCCACACCATCCCCTTCCACCCACCAACCACCAATCGCAAATCGTAAATGGCGCTAAACGCACCCGCTTCGCGAACTGCCAATCGCCAATCGCCAATCGTAAATCGCTAATCGTAAATCGTAAATCGCCAATCATCAATCGCCAATCGCCAATCGTAA
>CAZRIB010000269.1:4435-5905 GCA_964600035.1 uncultured Ardenticatenaceae bacterium
CAAATCCCCATGTCCACCCTCTACCTCATAGAACCCGGCTCCCGCCTCGAAAAAGAATACAGCCGCCTGCTCATCACCAAAGACGACGAAACCCTCTTCCGCGTCCCCATCCGGCGCGTTACCCAGGTCGTCCTCATCGGCCGTACCGGCGCCACCACCCCCGCCCTCCATGCCCTGCTTCATCACCAAATCCCCCTCCTGCTTGTCAGCCGCAGCGGCAAACTGCGCGGACGGCTCCTGCCCGCCACCCATGGCCGCCTGCCCCTGCGCCAGCAGCAGCACCGCCGCAACGACGACCCCGCCTTCACCCTGCAATTCGCCCGCGCCATCATCGCCGCCAAAATCCACAACCAGCGCACCTTTGCCCTGCGTCTTGCCCGCCGCCAGCCCCAGTTAGACGCAACCGTTCTCCCCCAACTCAAAGAAGCCATCACCGCCGCACGCCAGGCAGAAAGCATAGACGCCCTCATGGGCATCGAAGGCATGGCCGCCCGCCGCTACTTCCACCTCTACCGGCAGGCATTTGCCCCAGTATGGCACTTCACCAACCGCAGCCGCCGCCCGCCCAAAGACCCCGCCAACGCCCTCCTCAGCCTCGGCTATACCTTTCTCAGCCATGCCATGATGACCGCTCTGGAAGCCGCCGGACTAGACCCCTACCTGGGCTACTTTCATGCCGAAAAATACAACCGGCCCGCCCTCGCCCTTGACCTGCTGGAACTCTTCCGCGCGCCCGTTATAGATTCCCTCACCCTTACCCTGCTAAACAAGCGGCTGCTCAAGCCCGCCGACTTCCAGCCCAACACAGAAACCGGCGGCGTCCAGCTAACCAACCGGGGGTTTCGCTCTTTTCTGCATCATTTCAGCACCCGGCTGGAATCAGAAATCAAAGTACGCCAGTTGGGACGCGCTATCTCCTACCGCAAACTATTCGAAGTCGAAGCCCGCAAAATCGCCCGCTTCATCCTCGACGACACCGAACCCTACAAACCCTTCCATGCCCGCTAATGACCAGGGGGCATGGAACAAGTGGCCAATCGCCAATCGTAAATCGTAAATCGCCAATCCCCAATCGTAAATCGTAAATCGTCAATCGTAAATCGTAAATCGCCAATCGCCATGTCCGAAACATTCATCGTCGTCGTATACGACATCAGCAGCGACAAACGCCGCACAAAACTCCACAACACCTTGCTCAACTACGGCACACCCGTACAATACAGCGTCTTCGAATGCCTGCTCAACGCCAAAGAAGTGAAAGAAATGCGGCAGGCCGTTAAAAAAGTCATACGCCCGCGCAAAGACCATGTGCGTTTCTACACCCTGTGCGCCAACTGCCAGCACAAAATAGAAACCACCGGTCACCGCGAAATTTTAGGCCCGCCGCCCCCTGCCATCATCATTGGCGACGAAAATGGCGACGATCACGGGGGGTAATACATCTTTTGGAGATCGTCGCCACAGGGTGCA
>CAZRIB010000270.1:0-344 GCA_964600035.1 uncultured Ardenticatenaceae bacterium
CAAGCACCAGAAAGCCTCTACTCCCAACTTCGTGCACTGCAAGCCCAACTGCAAAACGTCGCCTTTTCCAGCCGCATAGACACCGCCTGCGGCCAACCCTCCGAAGCCATCGCCAATTACGCCACCAGCCATCACATCGATGCTATCATCATGCCGGAGGCGCAAGAAGAAACTGCAAAACCCAAAACATTCCGCAGCATCTTGAAACATATTTCTACAAATGCCCAATGCGATGCCTTTATCATTGAAACACACCCCATCGCGCCCCACTCATCCCGACCACAGGCCTGATTGGCATAAACGCAAACCAATACAAAAAAGACCGGATTTCTCCGGCCTTTTTT
>CAZRIB010000270.1:354-5871 GCA_964600035.1 uncultured Ardenticatenaceae bacterium
CAAGCACCAGAAAGCCTCTACTCCCAACTTCGTGCACTGCAAGCCCAACTGCAAAACGTCGCCTTTTCCAGCCGCATAGACACCGCCTGCGGCCAACCCTCCGAAGCCATCGCCAATTACGCCACCAGCCATCACATCGATGCTATCATCATGCCGGAGGCGCAAGAAGAAACTGCAAAACCCAAAACATTCCGCAGCATCTTGAAACACATTTCCACAAATGCCCAATGCGACGCCTTTATCATTGAAACACACCCCATCGCGCCCCACCCATCCCGCCCACAGGCCTGATCCGCACAAATACAAGCCAATAAAAAAAGACCGGACTTCTCCGGTCTTTTTTGTGTCATTTGTGATTGAGCAACAGCTATTTGATGATGACAGGCAAGTAGACATACCACTTTGGCGGCGCAGCCGGGTCATACTCATACGCCCCCATGTCGCATGTGGCCGTGCTGTTGCCATCCCCATCTTTCGGCCGTGTTGTGCCCCGCTGGTCGGTGGCCGGGCAGCCGCTGTTTGTACCTGCGTCAATGGCCGGGCTGCCGGTCATCAACGCCTGGGTTGGAACCCCGCCGCCGTTATCTCGCAGCGATCCCAAAACAGGATCGGTGTTGACTTTATCACCCGTCCCATGCAAACCGCAGTTGTCGCCATCTTCCATGTTGTAGCCCTGTGAAGTGAGCGGGTTTACACAATTTTGGCCGTTACCGCCGGGGTTGTTGCTGGCCAGGATGCTGTTTTTAATGTTGAATGTGTCGTAATTTTGTGCGCCCGGGCCGCTGTTGTTGGCAATGGTGACGTTTAGTGATGTGACTGTACCGCCTGAATTAATGACGCCTGATCCCGTATTACTACTCACCGTCACATTTTCCAAAGTCAGCGAGCCATTGTTTTGATTATGCAGCACGGAATCGCCAGCCGTACCGAGATAACGATTGCCGTAAACGGCAGTCTTCTCCAGCCGCACCTGCCCACCATCATTAAAGAGCGCACTGCCGCCTCGATAAGCACTGTTTCCATAAAGCGAACTATTCGTGATGGTCAGCACCCCCGTACCGGCATTAAAGATACCACCACCCAGGTCAGTGCTGCTGGTATTGCTGCGAATCACACTGTCAGAGATAGTCAGCGATTCCGCATTATAAATGCCACCGGAGGAGCCGCTGCCGCTGCCATTCTGAACCGTCACGCCGGACAAAGAAACCTGGAGCGAACTGCCGCTGCTGATCCACAACACCGTGCTGCTGCCACCCCCGTCAATAATCGTCTGGTCGGCGCCAGCGCCAATAAACGCCAGGCTTTTACTCACATTCAACGTCTCTGCGTAGGTTCCGGCCGCAATGTGAATGGTATCGCCACTTGCCGCCTTTCCCATAGCCCCGGCAATGGTCTTGCAAGCCGTCGTGGTTGACTGGCAGTTATTGCTGTCACTACCGGTCGCCGCATTCACATACCAGCTTGAAATCGTGATGACGTGCGTGTCGGTTTGTGACCCGGCAGCATTGCTGGCCGTTACTGTAATGGTCTTGCTGCCATCGCTGCTCCAGCTAAAGCTGACTGTATCCGTCACGCCCATGCCCGTGTGTGTCACCGGCGTCTGGCCGTCCGCCTGCCAGGTGTAGGTGATGGGCTGGGTGGCATCGGTAGGCAGCACATTGGCGTTAAAAGTATATGTCTGCCCGGAAGAACCGGCTGTATTGCCGCTAATCGCCACCGATGTGATCGCTTTGGTGCCTGTGCCAATGGTAATCTGGTAGAAGTCTGTCTGTTCTGCCAGCCCGTTGTCCACCGTGACTGTAATATGTTTTGTGCCGGTTGTACTCCAATTAAAAGTGACTGTATCGGTGATGCCTTTGCTGCCATGAACGACCATTGTCTGCTCATCTGCCAGCCAGGTATAGGTGATGGGCTGCGTTGCTGTTACCGGCAGCACCGCAGCCTGGAAGGTATAGGCGCTGTTTGTAAACCCTGACGAGTCGCCGGTAATGGTTACGCTGTCTGCTGCCTGGTAAAGCAGTTCGTATGCGCCTATGTCGCAGGTGGCTGTCAGGTCACCATCGCCATCTTGTGGCCGGGTCGTGCCGCGCTGGTCGGTGGCCGGGCAGCCGCTGTTGGTTCCGGCATCCACGGCCGGGCTGGTTAATGGCAGGGCATGGGTTTGGGTATCGCCGCCATAATCGCCCAATGGCAGAAGCTGCGGGTCTTTGCCGCTCAAGTCGCCCGTTCCGCTAAAACCGCAGCTGCCGTCATCATCTATGTTGTACCCCAGGGAGGTAATGGTGGTGTCGCCGCAGTTAAAGCCGCTGTTGCCCGTGTTTGCCGCCAAAATGGTGTTTTTAAGGATGACGGTGGCGTAGTTGATGACGCCCCATTGGTTGTTGGCAATGGTGCTGTTGGTGGCTGTGATGACAGCGCTGGCTGTGCTGAGCATACCGTAGCCGTTGTTACCGCTGATGGTGACGTTGGTGAGATCGGCCGTGCCGCCGGATTGGTTATGAATGCCGCCGGTATTGCCATTGGCATCGTTGTTGACGATGGCAACTTTGTCCAGCCACAACTGCCCGCCTGTGTTAAAGATGCCAGCACCCTGACTGGTTGACGTATTGTTACTGATGGTGCTGTTTGTGATGGTCAGGACACCGCCGTTTAGAATGCCGCCGCCCAGAGAGGAGGCTGTGTTGTTGGTGACGATGACCTGGGTGAGGGAGAGCGTGCCGTAATTGTAGATGCCTGCGCCCTCACTGGCGCTGCCGTTTTGGATGGTGATGCCTGAAAGGGTGACTGTGTTGCCGCCGCCAATCCACAATACATTGCTGCTGCCGCCGCCATCCAAAACTGTGGTACTTGCGCCAGCGCCAATGAAGGTGAGGCTTTTGTTGAGGACGATGTTGTCGGTGTAGGTGCCGGCGGCGATGTTGATTGTGTCGCCGCTGGAGGCTTTGGTTACGGCCGTACCCACCGTTTTGCACGCCGTCCCGGCACTCAAGCAATCATTGGCATCATCGCCAGTGGCCGCATTCACATACCAGGGGCCGGCGGCATGCGTGGTTAGCGTGGCTGTTGCCAAAACAGCTGCAATGCTAAAGACAAAGCTGGCAGCTATGAATACAGAGACAAACAGGTGTTTCGTTCTTCGTTGGTGCATGTTATTTCTCCTGGAAAAACAGGGGTTTTGGGCGGTGGCCAGTGGCCAGCCTTACCCAAACCCCTGTTCAACAAACACAGCTAACTACTTCAAAATAGCTGGCAGGTAAACGGTGTAACCTGTCACACCGCTGGATGCGCCTGCCCCCCAAAAGCCGCCCAGCAAAGTGTAACTGCCGCCAGTGAGCGAACCGGCATCCGCCTGCCCGGCCGTGCCGGAGAGCGCATAGCTGCCGCCGGAGAGGGAGCCGCCCCCGCCGTCTACCGTACTCCAGGTGAGGCTGTAGCTGCCGCCGGTTTGCGCGAACAGGACGCCGCCCCCTGTCACAAGCAGCCCGAGTAATACCACCAGCACAAGAATTCGTTTCCATTTAGTCATGAGGTGTCTCCTTTGTTTGAAACAGAGAGGCCATTTGCGCCAGACTGAACCAAACCGACATTAATATGGCTGGTTGATGGTGTACTCGATAAAAATCTCATAAGCATAGATATTGGTGTCTGGCAAACTCAACTCCAGGTAATAGCTGTAGGTTGAGTTATCTACGGTGGGGCTGGTGATGGTTGTGGTGTTTGAGGAAGATTGCCCGGCGCTGCCTGTGGTGGACAGAATAGCCAGTGCTTCAGTACTACCTATGGGGTTATCCCGATACAGAGTAAGCGTACCATTATTAGTGGTGCTAGTATCGGACCAGTGGAAGGTAACGGCCGTTATCACTGCATTATGTGGCAGGTTAACAGGAGCATAGAAGGTCGTTTCAGGTGACCCCCCGCTTGGTACCAAATAATAGCCACCCTGGGTAAATGTTGAATTATTGTCACTTGGCTGGAAAGCTGCCGGGGGCACGGCCAGGTAGCTGATAACCGGTTTCCAGGTAACGGCCCCTTCCAGGTGTGTGGTGCCCGTCACAACCAGTGCAGGGGATGAACCACCGCCGCTGTTGGAGATGATAACGGCCGGTGTGCTGGTTGTCGCGTTTTCAAATTGGCCAGCCGTGCCATAAAAACCACCGGAACCATAAACCCCCACACCTGTACCGCTTTGCGTCCAGTCTACGTACCCGGCAACACCATTTCCGTTGACTGTGTCACCGCGAACCCCTGTGCCGCTGGCATTGGTGTTTGTGCCCAAGACGCCGTAACCGGAAGCGGAATTGGCCCGTCCGAAAACGCCCCAGGTCGTGCCAGTGGTATCTGATGCTTCACCAACGACACCGTTGGTGGGGGCAATGCCGCCCACACCGGAGCCTACTGAGCTGTTGCTCTTGCCATACACGCCGTAGGAAGTGGCGCTGCCCGCGTCAGAAGCGAGGCCGTATACACCGTAGGGTGTGCCGGTGCTGGCGCTGTTGCTGCCATAAACGCCATACCCGCCACCGGTGCCAGTGTTATACCCGGCGACACCGGCGCCACTACTGGACCTGGCTTCACCATACAAGCCAGCGCCCGTACCGGTGGTGGCTGTGTTTGTGGCACCCAGAATGCGTCCGGATGTGTCGCTGCCGCTCCATGATTGCCCAACATGATCGTGATCGCTGCGAGAAACAGTCGTGGCAGCACCACTACCGGCAAAGTTAACATTAAGCGTCACATCGCCAGAGGTCCCCCCACCAGTGAGGCCTGTACCAGCATTCACGGCGGTGATATCGCCGCCACCACCACCGCTGCCCACATCGTCCGTACCACACACCCAGGCGCTGCCGTTCCATTCGGCAATTTGCCCATTGGTGCAGCTTTGGGGCAGCTGGTAACCTGTTTGCAGGCTGAACTGGTTGCTGTTGAGGGTGATGCCGGTTCCGGCTGTATAGGTTGTATCGTTATCTGTGCCGTCGGCAAAACCGGCCGGGACGCCGCTGAGGCCGCTCCAGGGAGCGGAGGCGGCATTGACGGCGTAAGGGGCGGGGTTGAGGGCAACACGGCCGTTTAACGTCGTGTAGCTGCTTTCCCCAGTGCATTTCACGGCAATTTGCAAATAGCGGGCATTGCCGTCAAATGCAGAAGCACCGAAGTCCAGCTCAGTGGTAAACAGGCCATTAGCAACAGAAACGGCGCTTTTGGTGACTGTTGACCCGACTTGACTGCCGCCGGTGCTGGCGTCGTACAGGCTGAATTGAAAATCGCAGGTGTCGGTGACGCCGCTGCCGCTTTTTTGCAGGTAGCCCTGGTAGGTGAAGGCGGTACCGGCTGCGGCAGTGACAGAAGCAGGGGAAACGGCCGTGTTTGCCGCACGTACCAGATTAATGCCAACTGCCAAACCTAATACAGCGGCAAAAACAGCAAGAACAACCAAAAATGAACGAAATCCTTTATTTTGAAACACAATAAACCTCCATATGAAATTGTGAATTGTGAGTTGTGAATTGTGAGTTGTGA
>CAZRIB010000271.1:0-5866 GCA_964600035.1 uncultured Ardenticatenaceae bacterium
GAAACGGCCGTTAACCCATTCAGCAGCAGTCCCGTCGGCACAACTACACTTTTGAAGTCATAGCCAAACCAGACCAGCAGCGGGTTATAGACCATCGCGCCGCCCAACCCCAGCATCGAGAAGATGAAGGCGAGGATGAGAATGAGAAGTGAGATTAGGATGAGCATGTGAATGGTGAATTGTGAACGGCCGTTATTCGCCATGCACAATTCACCGTTCCTCACCGAATCACAAAATTAAACAAGTACCCCGTCAGGATAATGGCGAAGGCGACAATGGCGATGAAAATGCCGATCAGCTTCGTTTTGATTACCCGCTTGAGGATCAGCATTTCCGGCAGGCTGAGGGCCACAACCGACATCATAAAGGCCAGCACTGTCCCCAGGGCCGCGCCTTTCTCCATCAGCGCGTAGACGATGGGGATGACGCCGGCGGCATTGGAATAGAGGGGGACGCCCAAAATAACGGCTGCCGGTACTGACCACCAGGCGCTGCGCCCCATGATGTTAGCCAGAAAATCTTCCGGCACGTAGCCGTGTATCCCCGCGCCGATGGCGATGCCGATGACGACGTAGAGCCACACCTTGCCCACAATCTCCTTTACACTTTTCCAGGCGTCGCGGATGCGATCATCCAGGGTGGGTTTGTAAGTGACGCCGGGGACGTTATCGCCCATCTGGATTTGCCAGACAAAATCTTCGACATACTTTTCCGGGTTGAGCCGGCCGATTGCCATTCCGCCGAATATGGCAATGAGCAAGCCCGTTACCAGGTAAAGACCGGCAATTTTCCAGCCAAAGAGGCCAAAGAGCATTGCCAGGGCAATTTCGTTGACGACGGGCGTGGCGATGAGGAAGGAGAAGGTGACACCTAAGGGAATGCCGCTCTCGACAAAGCCGATGAACAAGGGTACGGCCGAACAGGAGCAAAAGGGTGTCAATACGCCCAGTCCGGCTGCCAGTAGGTTGCCGATACCTTCACGTTTGCCGCCTAATGCAGCCCGTGTTTGTTCAGGGCTAAAAAATGAGCGCAAAAAAGTGACCAGGAAAATCATTCCGGCCAGCAGCAGGATGATTTTGGGCACGTCGTAGAGGAAAAAGTTGACCGATTCACCCAGCCGTGTGTCGGCAGAAAGACCAAGCAGGTTGTAGCTGAGCCAATCGGCGATATTTTGTAGTTGGCCCCAGACCATCCACCAGAGGACGGCCGTTACCGCGACCAATGCTGGCAGTTTCCAGTCAGAACGATTAGGTGAAAGTGTTGGTTGTGTTTGTGTTGCCATAAGATATACCTCTTGTTTTATATTTCGATAATCGTTGAATTATTTTGCAAAAAAAGGACGACGCTTGTCACTTATTCAAAGTGAGCGTCGTCAGCGGCGTTTCATCGCCGCAATTGCCTTCAGGGCCGCAGTACGGCCGTTCCTTGATCCGTGTTGGGTCAAGAAAAAAGGTAAACCACGCATGCCAGCGAGCAACGACATCCTGATTGAGCGAGTAATAAATCCAACGGCCGTCAATCGTATCCCGCCGCGATGCCACCAACCCGGCCTTGCTCAAAACCCGCAAATGATGTGAGAGCAAATTTGCAGGCAAATTTAGTTTCTCTTGCAGTTCACCATTGCAAGAGTTGCCATGCATCAACTCGGTAAAAATCCGCAGCCGGTTCGGTTCCGCCAACGCCTTCAATAGAGGAATCAATTCCTCTTCCGGCAGGTCATCGGTAAAATCAGCCACCGTCACACCTTGCTTGCCCGCTCGCAGCCGCCCTTATGCCATCGCTTTCGTTAACCAGGCAGCAATTTCTTCGGTAGAGGGAATGCGCCCGGCTGAGACCAGCTTCTCATTCACAACCAGTGCTGGTGTCTGTAACACGTTGTAGCTCATAATTTGGGCGTAATCTGTTACCTTTTCGATGTTGGCCGCAATACCCAATTGGGCCACTGCCTGCTGTGCTGTTTGTTCCAATTTTTTGCAGTTGGCGCAGCCCGATCCTAAGACTTTAACGGTTATCATATTTATTGACCTCCAAAAATATATTTCAATATATATTGAATCAGTGATGATTGAATTATATCTCTTTGAAATACGTTGTCAAGGATTTTTGGGGATGGCAGGGTAATCGCATACTCATGAATTTTGCAACCAATGAGTCTACTGAAAAAACTGCGAAGCACGCAAAAAGTGCAAAGGTAAGCGTTCAGTTGGTCAGCTAGTACCCAGTCACATGTGAAATGAGGGATTAGATTGGTTCAATCTCCGAGATTGAACCAATCTTTGTATCCATCAAAGAACACTTGACTGAGTACTAGTACCCGTAATCCGTATTCAGTAATCCGTAATTCGAAATTCGTAATGCGTGTGCTCTACCTCTGGTAACTTCGTCGGAAAACGGTATACGAACTTCGGTTACGTGTACCGGGGGGATGGCTGACAGGCTGAAAAAGTATCTGGTTGGTGGTACACTTCAGCCAAACTCGCTGTTGCACCGTGAGGGAGAAAAAGATGGATGCAATTGTTCGTTGTTCCTGGTGTGGGGATGATCCCCTTTATGTTTCATACCATGATGAAGAGTGGGGCGTGCCCGTTTATGATGATCGGCTGCTGTTTGCCAAGCTCATTTTGGACGGGGCGCAGGCGGGCTTGAGCTGGATTACGATTTTGCGGAAGCGTGAGAATTATTGGCAGGCGTTTGACCAGTTTGACCCGGAGAAAATTGCCCGTTATGACGAAGCGAAAATTGTTTCTTTGCTGCAAAACCCCGGTATTGTGCGTAACAGGCTGAAGGTGGAAGCGGCCGTAAAAAATGCCAGGGGCTATTTAACTATTCAGGAAAAGTTCGGCTCGTTTAGTGACTTTCTTTGGCAATTTGTGGGTGGCGAACCGATTCAGAATGCGTGGGCATCGCTGGCACAATTACCAACAGAAACGGCCGAATCCCGTGCTATGTCCAAAGCATTAAAAAAGGAAGGCTTCAACTTTGTCGGGCCGACCATTTGTTACGCCTTTATGCAGGCTGTTGGTATGGTCAATGATCATCTGACAGCGTGTTTTCGTTACACACAGGTAGGTGACAAGGTGATAAGGTGACAGGGTGACAGGCAATTTCCTGTCTTTAATCTTTAACCATCACTCCAAAATCACATTTCCAAAAGGGCAGCAAAATGACAGAGATGTATACCCATAGATATGTAAAAACAAATGGCATTACTTTGCATGTGGTAACGGCCGGGCCGGAAGATGGCAAGCCTGTGTTCCTTTTGCACGGCTTTCCGGAGTTTTGGTACGGCTGGCATCATCAAATTGACTA
Organism: uncultured Ardenticatenaceae bacterium; assembly: GCA_964600035.1. Taxonomy (GTDB): domain Bacteria; phylum Chloroflexota; class Anaerolineae; order Promineifilales; family Promineifilaceae; genus CAZRIB01. Next base: position 3,310 of record CAZRIB010000271.1, read on the forward strand.
TTTGGCAGACAAGGGCTTTCGGGTGATTGTGCCAGACCAGCGTGGGTACAACATTAGTGACAAGCCGCGTGGACGGAAGGCCTATCACATTGATGAATTGACCAAAGATGTGCTGGGTTTGATTGATGCGTTTGGGTATGAAAAGGTGTATCTGGCCGGGCATGACTGGGGTGCGGCCGTTGCCTGGTGGGTGGCCGCGCATCATCCCGAACGGCTGCATAAGCTGGCGATTCTCAATGTGCCGTTTCCGACCATTATGCGGCGGGTGGCAGAGAATCGCAATTGGCGGCAGTTGGGGCGCAGTTGGTACATTTATTTTTTCCAGCTTCCCTTTTTGCCTGAGTTTGTGCTGCGCTGGAGCGCAAAATCGTCTCGAAATTTATTGTCGGCCAGCAGCCGCCGGAACACGTTTACGGAGGAAGATTTAGCCCACTACCGGCAGGCGTGGCTTGTTCCCGGTGCGGCGAGGGGGATGATTAACTGGTATCGGGCGGCGCTGCCTGCTATGTTGAAAACGGCCGTTCCTGAGCCAGGGTCTATTGTTGTGCCTACGTTGATGTTATGGGGAGAAAGAGACGTTGCCCTGGGTAAAGAATTGGCGCAGCCGAGCATTGAGCTTTGTGCTGATGGGCAGCTAATCTTTTTCCCAAAGGCAACGCATTGGGTGCAGCATGATGAAGCAGATGCGGTGAATGAGGCACTGGCGGCGTTTTTTGGTGAAGAATAAGGTGGTGACAGCTGCGTCAACTCGCCATCTCTCCTATGTTCCCCGTTTCAAGTTTTGTTGAGAAGCGGGCAATTCGTGCCAACGCCTGCTTGCTCTCCGGCAAAAAGTCGAAAAGTGGGAAGACGTGAAACATCCCGTCGTAACAATCCAGCGTGGCCGCCACACCAGCCTGCCGCGCTTTCTCTACAAAGCGGGTGCTGTCGTCCAGCAGCGTTTCTTCGCTGCCCACCTGGATGAGCAGCGGCGGCAGCCCGGTCAGGTCGGCGTAGAGGGGGGAGATGAGCGGGTCTGTGGCGGCACGGCCGTTTACATATGCCGCTGCATACTTCCCCAACAAATCCGCGCTCAAAATGGTGTCTTTTGCCGCATTGGTCTGCATAGAAGCCCCCGTCAGCGCCAAATCAGTCCAGGGGGAGAGGCAGAACGCCCCGGCAGGCAGTGGCTCCCCCTCATCACGCAGCGCCGCCAGCAGTGCCAGCGCCAGCCCGCCCCCCGCCGAATCGCCGCCCAGCAGGATCTGTTCCGGTGCGGTTCCCTGCGTCAGCAGCCAGCGGTAGGCGGCCAGTGCATCATCCAGCGCGGCGGGGAAGGGGTGTTCCGGGGCTAAACGGTAGGCCACGGCCAGCCCGCGCCTGCCGGTGGCTTGTGACAGTCGCGCCAACCATGCCCGGTGTACGGCCGTTAACCCCAGCACATACCCACCCCCATGAAAATACAAAATCACGCCCCGGTCAGCACCCGGCGCAGCAATCCACTCCGCCGCCGCGCCGCCGGCATCCACCGGTTCCGTCACCGTTCCGGCAGGCAGCCGCACAAAACGACCGCCCTTTTGCTGGCGGGCACGCTGCTCGGTAAAGTCCAGCCCTCCCCAATTGCGAAACTGAATGGGCAGCAGTAGTTTGACGATGCGGGCTTGCAGGCTCATGTTTTTGTAATTCGTAATTCGTAAGTCGTGAACCGTAAGCCGTGAGCCGTAAGCGGAACACGGCTTACGGGCCTACGGAACACGGAACACGGTTAAATGTACAAATCCCGCCGGGAGTAGGTGACATATGCGCCGATGATGGCGACGATAATGATCGCTGCCGACAGTATCAGATAGACCGGCTCAATCTTTGCCTCACGCCAAAGCATTGCCGCATCTACATATTTGAACGGCGACAGATATTTGAGGAAGTCCAGCTTTTCATGCAATCCCGTCATTACAGAGAAGTAGTAGGTGATCAGTATAACGGCAACGGCCGCTGCGCCTGATCGCTTATACTGCTTCATGGCGCATCCCAGCAGCAGCCCAATAGACAGGAAAACCAACTGCAGCAGGAACAGCCCGCCCATCGAACGGGTCAAAAAGGCATAAAATTCGCTGTCCGGTTGGTAAGATTGGGCGTTGACATACACAATGCCCCACATCATGACCAGAAGCAGGATGCAGTTTGTCAGCGCGGCCAGTGCCTTGGCCGTTACCACCCGGCTGCGTGTCACCGGCAGTACCAGCGAAAACTCCACTGTCTTGTCCCGCTCCTCTTTGGAGATGATGTCGCTGCCCCACATGGCCGCCGCAATGCCAGCCATCAGCGCATAGTAGGTATACATCACGCCAAAAAAGCCGCTGATCGTGGTCAGATTAAACGCCTGCAAATTAAACGCGTCCAGCAGTGTCTTGGGCATGGTGTCCAAAATTGCCAGCAGTTCCGGGTTTTCGGCATATGCCTGGAATTTGGTGAAGCCGGTCACCGACAAAAAGAGCACAATGACCACCCAGATGATCAGGGATTTGAAGTTTGCTTTTAATTCTCTTAGATAGATGTTCATTTTCATACCTCGCTTCGC
>CAZRIB010000272.1:0-1419 GCA_964600035.1 uncultured Ardenticatenaceae bacterium
GATTGTCGTCTTGAAAACGCCGGGTAATCGTGGCACGGCCGTTACTCGCCCCTGTTTCTGGCCTTTGGTAAACTTGCCCCATGAAAAATCGCAAGCAACTTCCCCTCATGGCCACAATTGTGGCGGCTATTGTTGTGGTAACGGCCGTACTGCTTGTCTGGCGGCTGTGGAATGGCGACAGCAGTTTGCTGCGCAACGTTTCTGTGCAGCATGCCCAAATTACGCCCAACGCCGACGGCGACACCGATGCCACGCTCATCGAGTATGAATTGTCTCGCAATGCCACAGTTTCTATTTATTTTGAGGATGAAGCGGGCAGTCGTTATTACTTCCGCCAAAATAAACCGCGCGGTGCAGGCCAGTATAAGGTGGCTTTTAGCGGCGTGGTGGATGGGTATACTTTGCCCGGTGAGCAGGTGGAAGGGGAGATATTGGCGCGGCTGCTGCGTGACGGCCGTTACACCATGACCATTGCGGCAGAAGATGGAAACGGCCGTGTCGAAACCTGGCAAGGCACATTGCAAATTGCCGATGCAGACCCCGTTTTGCCAGAAATCCGCAACTTTTCCGTGTTCCCCGATACCTTCACCCCGAACCGCGACGGCATCGACGACCGTCTGAAGCCTCAATTTTCTCTGACCAAGGAAGTGGAGAGTGTGCGCGTCTTTTTGCTGGTAGATGGCGAAGAAGTGCCTGTTTCTGAGCAGGAACGGGATATTCCCCCCACAGACCCCGGCTTGCACATTTATGATTATGATGGCGGCGTGGATGATGGCGCTACGCCGCCGCCGGATGGCACGTATCCCATTGTTGTGGTTGTGCAGGACACCGAAGGGCAGCGGATGCGGGTGGAAGATGAGATTACCATTCAGTTTGGCGGGGTTCCCCGGGCACGGATTGTTGCTCCGCCTACTGGCCGCACGCTGGAATGGAACACAACGGCCGTTTCCCTTTGCGACACCCTTACTTTTACCATCACCGTTGAAAATTACGGCACAACGCCTCTGCGTACCAGCGGCCCAGCCCCCGGCACAGAGTACGACTCCGACTGGAATTACAACACGTTAGGCTGGTTTACTGAGTCTGGTGTGTTCCGTTTGGGCATTGGCTTTGAAAATGAATTAACCAACTACCCTTTCCGTTGGGCAATTGGCAGTCCGGAAGATTTGGAAATGATTGACGGCCGTTACTACCTGATGCCCGGCGAACGTGCCGTTGTGACCGGTTCCATCCGTGTGGTTGATGTATTTGGCGACCGGAATCCCCAACCGGTATGGGCTGGCCTTATTCATGAAGATGTGCAGGTAGAGCCACTGTACAGCCGCGTCGATCCGCAGCCTATTTTGGTAGACATCCCCGATGAGGCGCATCGCCCCACGTGTGAAGCACGCGAACCACAAATGAGGGAAATGCCGTAGT
>CAZRIB010000272.1:1519-5851 GCA_964600035.1 uncultured Ardenticatenaceae bacterium
GGAAATGCCGTAGTATCCGTTAATTGTCAATTGTTAATTGGTGATTGTTAATTGGTAAACGCTTACTGAGAGTTGGTGGCATTGCCTTATGGCCTACGTTACACTATGGTCAACCCGGCCAAATCTGGCTGGCGCACAAATTCGCGCCAGTCTTTTTTTTCGGGGTATCAAGAGAGAAGGAAGAATCATTCATCATTAATCACATGAAGGTTTGGAATGTTTGTCTGCTGGTGGTAACGGCCGTTTTTCTTGTGGCCTGCGAACCGGATATGGTTGTGGAACAAACGCCTGTGCCGGAAACGGCCGTTTCGCCTGAACAACCGCCAGTAGTAGAAACGGTTGAAATCGTTCGTGAACTACCCGTGACAGTTGAAGTAACCCGCGAGGTGGTTGTGGAATACGTGGTAGAAGTGACTCCCATGCCATTAGGCTCGCCATCGCGTCCAGTACAGCTTCTATTTCCGCCCATGCAGGAAACGGCCGTTATCAAAAACCGCAGTGCCGCATTGGTAAACGCCCTGCAAGAGGCCACAGGATTGTCCTTTGAAGTGGGCATCGTAGACAGCCAGCAGCGGCTTATTGAATTAATGTGTGCCGCCCCGCAGGATACCATCGGTTTCATGTCTGCGGCGGCCTTTGTGGTGGCCCATGAGCAGTGCAATGCGCAAACGGCCGTTGTCAGCGTAGGTACAGACGGCTTGAGCTGGCAAACAGGCATGATTGTCACCCGTCGGAACACCGGCCTGACCCAACTGGCCGATTTGGACGGCAAAATTTGGGGCATACCAGACACAACCAGCGTGCCCAATTACCACTACATCAAAGCCATGTTTGCCGAAGCCGGCATTGAACCGGCAGAAGAAATTATCTATCCGGGGGACAACAGCGCCCTGCTTGCCCTGCACAACGGAGAAGTTGATTTTGTGACGGCAACTTACATTCCACCCATCATGCCCAACGGCGAAGAATGGGTCTATGGCGAAGATGCCCCGGATGTGTGGCGGCGGTTGGGCATTCCCCCTACGCGCAGCCCCATTGGCTATGTATTGGTGCTGGCCGAACCGGAGTTTGGCGGCTACCGGCTACGTGATGCCCGCTCTGGCATTTTTGACACCACGCCGGAGATTTACAACGAGACGTTTGTGGTGGCCTTGAGCGCCCAAATTCCCAGGGATACGGTTGCTTTGGGGGCAGATTTTCCCACAGCTTTGGGACGGCAGATTACGGCCGTATTGACCGAATTCGGTCAAAGTGACACATGCCAGGCCTCTTTGTGTGCCTCAGATTTTTATGGTTGGGCAGGTGTAGAACCGGTAATAGACAGTCAATATGACCCACTGCGGCAAATGATGACCCTTTTGGACTGGTCGGCAGAGGATGTTTGGCAAAACACAGGTGAAGGCAGTCGATAGACATCGGGTGAGGAGAAAAGTTTGTTAGATATAGCGGTTGTCATTGTTAGCTGGAACGTTCGGGATTATTTGGCAAATTGCCTGCGGTCGCTGTTTGCTGAATTGAGGCGTGCCGGTTTGAACGGTGAAGTGTGGGTTGTAGATAATGCCTCAGATGACGGAACAGTGGCCCTGCTGCAAGATTTATTCCCTCAGGTTCACCTGATTGCGAATGAGGAAAATGTGGGTTTTGGCCGGGCAAATAACCAGGGGATGCTGGCCGCTCGTGAAAAACAGCCTCATTATTACTTTTTGCTCAACCCCGACACGCTGCTGCGGCCAGGTTCCTTGACTCATTTGGTGAGCTGCCTGGAGGAACGGCCGAATGTGGGCATGGTTGGGGCGCGTTTGGTGTATGGCGACGGCCGTTTCCAAAACAGCGCCTTCCATTTTCCCGGCATTCGCCAACTGTTGTTTGACCTGTTTCCCATGCCTGCCCGACTGTACGAAAGCCGGTTAAACGGCCGTTATCCCCGTCACTGGTTCCATCCCAGTCAAAAACCATTTTCTGTTGACCACCCGCTTGGGGCGGCCATGCTGGTGCGTGCCGATGTGGCCGAAGCCACCAAGGGCTTCGATGAATCCTATCATATGTACTGCGAAGAGATTGATTGGGCATGGCGCATTCAGCAGGCCGGATGGGACATTTACACCGTGCCCTCGGCGGAAATTGTGCATTATGGCGGCGAAAGCACCGGACAAATCCCTGCCCAATCTTTTGTAAATTTGTGGCGCAGCCGGGCACAGCTTTACCGCCAGCATAACGGCCGTATTCGGTGGGCTGTTGCCAGCAGAATGGTACGTTATGCCATGCGCAAAAAAGCCGCCAAAACAACCAACCCCGCCATGAAACAGGCCTATGAAGAGGTCATAAAACTCTGGCAGAAAGAATAGTAGTTTGTTATGTCAAATAATCCATCTGCGCCGCAGTTAACGGCCGTTATCCTTACCCTCAACGAAGCAGAACACATCCAGCCGTGCATTGAATCCTTGCAATGGTGTGACCGAATCGTTGTTTTTGACTCCTTCTCCGATGACGACACCGTCTATCTGGCACAAAAAGCAGGCGCCGAAATTCACCAATCTATTTTTGAAAATTACGCCCAACAGCGCAATGCCGCCCTTGATGCCATCCAGACTGATTGGGTCTTTTTTGTAGATGCCGACGAGCGCGGAACGCCAGAACTGGCCGCTGAAATTCGCCACGTCATAGCCAACAGACCCGAACATGGCTGGTATGTGCCTCGTCACAACTACATTTTTGACAAATTGACATTGGGTGCTGGCTGGTATCCTGATTACCAACTGCGTTTGTTCCGGCATGGATTTGTGCAATATGAGCGGCCAGTGCATGAAATTGCCGCGGTGGATGGCGAGATTGGCTATTTGCAGCATCCCCTTATTCATCACAATTACCGTGATACAGCCCATTTTCACAAAAAACAGCGGGCGTATACCAGTTATGATGCCCGCATTTTGTACCGGCAGGGCATACGCCCCAAGCCGCATAATTTTGTGCTTCAACCGCTGCGCCAATTTTGGTGGCGATTTGTCACGTTAAAGGGGTATCGAGATGGTTTTCATGGGCTGCATTTGAGTTTGCTGATGATGTATTATGAGTGGGTGAAATATCGAAAAGTGGCCTGGTTTTGGCAAAAGCGACAAGGTAATGACAGCCCGGTGTGAGCGATGATGGCGATGACTCCTGTTTCTGTTGATTGTATTTTTGATGAGGATGGCCTGGTGCAAGTGCGCCGGGTGAAGATAAACGGCCGTTGGCGGCAGGTTGAGCAGGGGCGGCAGTGGCTGGATGGCAGCGGCCGTTCCGTGTTGATTATGCTGCCCGGCGGCGGCGTCCATACGCTGGTGCTGCGGCCGGCCACCATGCGTTGGGAACTCCATACACGCACATCTGGGCAAACGGCCGTTTAGAACCATGAGCGGCAAGCGGTGGCAGTCCCTTCTGGCAGAAATTGAACGGACGCGAACGCGAAACGGCCGTTTGCAAACAGGCTGCTATTCATTAGAAGGGCTGCGGCTGGTCGAGCGGGCTGTTCGCGCCAATGTCCCCCTGAAAGGTGTGCTCATCTCCCCGCAATTTGCCCAGGATAAGTCCCCCCGTGTGCAAAAACTGTTGGCACAGCTTCATGCCCAAAACTGTCGGCCAATCACTGCGCCTGTGGAAGCGGTTACGGCCGTAACCCAGGGGCGCGGTCTGGGTGACATTTTGGCACTGGCTCCGCTGCCGCCCAAACAAACCCTGCCCACCTTACAGCCGCCACTCCCCGAAAACCCGCTCATTTTGGCAGCCGCCAACATCATAGACCCAGGCAATGTGGGGGCACTCATCCGTACCGCTCTTGCCGGTGGCGCCGATGCGTTTGTGGCCCTGGGGGGCAGTGATCCCTATCACCCCAAAGCGGTTCGCACCAGCATGGGCAGCCTGTTCAAAATGCCCATTGCCCAATATGATGAACTGGCAGCTTTGCTGGCCGACTGTCAGCAGATGGGTATTTGCACGATGGGGACAGTGGCGCATGGCGGTGTGGCGTTGATGAGGGCGGATTTTGGCAAGGGAACGGCCGTGTTCATGGGCAATGAATATCACGGCCTGGACAGCGCCATCACCTCTCAGCTAAACCAAAAAATCACCATCCCCATGAAGCCCGGCGTTGATTCCTACTCTGTCAATGCCGCCGCCGCCATCATTTTGTATGAAGCCCGGCGTGGGCGATTCATAAATAATGATTGAAAATTAAAGTCGCGGCAAACACGGGGTAGTGGATGCCGCGACGCCCAATCTCCTAATCTCTAATCTCCTAATCTCCAATCTCCCTGTCAAGTCCTGAAATATGTTGTCACATATACAACAACTACTTTA
>CAZRIB010000273.1:0-5849 GCA_964600035.1 uncultured Ardenticatenaceae bacterium
AATTACGAATTACGAAGTGCCTCAAGCATAGCGGGCATTACGCGTTTCCGGTGTAGGATAACGCTCCCTCTCATTAAGCCATTATTTTCTGTCGGAATACCTTACACTGGCTGGACTTGCCCCATTTGGGTAATGTCGTAGCCGGGCAAAGCAGAAACGGCCGTCTTAAATGCCCCATCATGCAGCAAATCCAACAGCGGTCTCAGCTTGTCGCTTTCAAAATGCACCCTGGGAATCACCAACTGGTACAACTCCTGTGCCAGCGGCACAAAATCAAGCGACAACGCCCGCGCCGCAGCCCGAATGCCCAACCCGGCATCGGCCGTACCAGACGCAACGGCCGCCGCCACTGCCAAATGTGTATACTCCTCCCGCTCATAGCCTTGCATCGCAGTTGGATCAATGCCGCGCTGGCCTAATTCATAGTCCAACAGCACACGTGTACCTGCACCACGCTGCCGGTTAACAAAACGAAGATCCGGATTGGCCGCATCTTCCCATCCGGCCAGCTGTTTGGGGTTGCCCGGTGCTACAATCCAGCCCTGCTCCCGCCCTGCCAATGTAACCAAAACCACTTCTTGAGCAGGCAGGTATCGCTTGACATAACTCACGTTGTAAATACCCGTCTCTGGGTCTAGCAGGTGCGAACCGGCAAAGTGACATTCACCCCGGCGCAAGGCCACTAACCCACCCAGGCTGCCCACATTTGCAGAACTCAGCCGCCAACCGCCTGGCTGCTCTGCCAGATATTGTGCCAGTAAGTCCAGGGTTAGGTCGTGGCTGCCAATGGCAACCAGTGTATGGGCAATGTCTCGGCGGCTGCGGTAAAGGTGAATGGTAACGGCCGTGCCAGCTTCCACGCCTTCACTAAAACGGGGAATACGCAAAATGCCATCTGCCCGCACCAGCGACGTAATGACACCGGCTCCCCGGCTGACCGGCGTTGCCATCACCCTGTCACCCACCTGCCCAACAGTGACCCGCACGTAGTCATCATCACCAGTAGGCGAGCTAACTTTGCGCGTTACCGTGGCTGTGATGGTCTCTGGCTCATGTGGGGGCTGGCCGCGCCATTTTGCCAGCACTGGTTCCACAAAAATTTCGCCCGTCAGCGCAGCTGAAACGGGATAACCCGGCACGCCAATGATGGGCACATGGCGCGTTTCTGCTTCACCAGCGGTCTCAATCATGCCCAAAATGACGGGATGGCCGGGACGAACGGCTACGCCGTGTACCAGCAGCCGCCCCAATGCCTGGACGACGTGGGCGGTGTAATCTTCGCTGCCTGCGGATGACCCGGCATTGAGCAATATCAGGTCGTGGGTTTGGGCTGCCTGGGAAACGGCCGTTTTGATGGCTTCAAAGTTATCTGGCACGATGGGCTGGCGGTGGGGAATGCCACCCCATTGGGCCACCTGGGCGGCCAACACCATGCTGTTGTATTCAATGATGCTGCCCGGCTGAACGCCTTGGGAAACGGCCGTTTCTGCCGAAACCAGCTCGGAACCGGTAGGGATAATGGCTACAGACGGCCGTTTATAAACCGCCACAGTGGCATGCCCAGACCCAGCCAACGCCCCCAAATCGACCGGGCGGAGCGTATGGTTGGCAGGCAGTACCAGCTCAGTCGCCACCATATCTTCCCCCATTGGCCGCACATGATGCCAGGGCGGCAGCGATGCCCGAATTTCGATACCCTCCCCTTCCTCTGTTGTCACGCGCTGGGTATGCTCAATCATCACCACAGCATTGGCCCAGGCTGGCAGGGGATGGCCGGTATTTACCGCCTGCGCTGGCCGTTTAACCGTTGGCTCAACATCATCCTTGCCGACCAGCGTCAGTTGGATGGGGCTGGTTTCCGTTGCGCCAACCGTGTCAGCGGCACGAACGGCGTACCCATCCATGGCAGAAGCGTGGTAATGGGGTGAGGAAATTTTGGCCCAAACGGGTACGGCCGTTACGCGGCCAGCCGCTTCTGCAACAGGAATGGTTTCTGCGGGCATAGGCTGCCACAATCCTGCCTCTGTCAAAGCAGCTTGAAAGACAGCTTGTGCTTCATCAAGGGGGATGTCTTCTAAATAAACGTTACGTTTCATAACATACACTCTTTTTTGAAGGGGTAAAGATTGGAGAATCAGAGATTAAAGATTAAGCGGCATCGTTTGCAACCTGGTAAATCTTCTCGCAATCTACCATTACAATTTTAGCCTGCTTCACTTATTAATCTATCATTTCATGAACTATTGCCAAAACAAAAAGGACTGGATGCAGCGGGGTTAGCATCCAGTCCTCATCTAAGGGGTGATGGGTCATGAGGGATTCGAACCCCCGACCAATGGATTAAAAGTCCACTGCTCTACCAGCTGAGCTAATGACCCGTCAGCGAAGGGAATTATAGCCCCCGCTTGGATGGTTTGCAACAGGAAACGGCCGTAAATCTCAAAACACCCCTTTTTTCAAAATCTTGCCGGTTTGCGCGCCCTATTTGCCTCAACTATAATTCGCCCATTGTTTGCACAAAGTCAATACGACAGAAACCCTGGCAAACAACAAACCAAACATCCCGGGAACCATATGCTCTAATGGAAACGCTTGAAACCGGTTGGCAGCCATCCGAATTGCCGGAAGACAATACGCCTCCCCCGCCCCCCTTTTCTTCCCGCTCTGTGCTTCGTGAAATCATAGAAACACTGCTGCTGACTTTCTTTATCTTTTTTCTCGTCAACAGCTTAATTGGGCGTTACAAAATTGATGGCAGCAGCATGGAACCCACACTCCACAACGAACAATATCTCATCATCAACAACTTAAGCTACTTTTTGAACGAACCTGAACGGGGGGAAGTCATTGTTTTTCACCATCCCCGCAGCGATTTGAACCTGATTAAACGGATTATTGGCCTACCGGGCGATCATATAGAAATTCGGAATCAAGAAGTACGGGTAAATGGTGTTTTGCTAGATGAGCCTTATATTTCAGCGCCGCCAAATTATAATGGCACATGGGATGTGCCTGAAGGCAATTATTTTGTTTTAGGGGATAACCGGAACAGTTCTAGTGATTCTCACACATGGCAGTTTTTGCCTGAAGAAAATATTATTGGTAAGGCAATTTTGGTTTATTGGCCCCCGGAAGATTGGGGGTTTGTGCCTCATGCTACTTATCCGATAAACTAGCCGGGCATTTCTTCATTAATCGTTCTTTGTGAGTGTTCATGAATAAACCAGATGTAGAAATTGCGGCTTTAGTTAGACAGGTTGTCATGCGCACCCTTGGTCAGGAAGCTGCGGACACGGCCGTTTCCCCTGCCGCTCATGCCAAAACCAAACCAACGCAGCGCCCCATCATTGACGCAGATACCATCAAAAATATGCCAGCCAACACCCGGCAAGCCGTACCAGCCAATGCCATTATTACCCCGTTGGCACAACAAGCCGCTTTGGAACGCAACATTCAACTTGAGCAGCAGTCAGTTACGCCAGCCCTGCACGCGCCATCAAGCCCGCAAACGGCCGTTTCCGGCTCCGTCATTGCCATCGGCGCAGATCACGGCGGCTACCACATGAAAGAAGCCCTCAAAAAATTACTGGAAAGCAGCTACACCCTGATCGACTGCGGCACACACAGCACAGACTCCGTTGATTATCCCGATTACGCCTACGCCGTCGCCCAACTTGTTGCCTCCGGCAAGGCATGGCGCGGCATTATGATTGACGGCGCAGGCATAGGCAGCTGCATGACAGCCAACAAAGTGCCCGGCGTGCGTGCAGCCATGTGTTATGATCAGGCAACGGCCGTCAACAGCCGAGAACACAACAACGCCAACGTCCTCACCCTCGGCGCAGGCCTCATTGGCCAAAACCTGGCAAACCAAATTGTCACAACCTGGCTAAATACAGAATTTGGCGGTGGACGCCACGCCCGCAGGGTGAATAAAATTGATGCCATCGGCAAACGTTTTTCAAAATAACATCATGACATACGACACACAAACCGTTGAACGTATTATCGAAGAAGTTACCAGAGAGGTCTTGTTAAGGCTCAAATCTGCGCCTGCCGGAAACGGCCGTCACTGCAACTGCGAAGGCGGCACATGCGTCCGCGACTGCGTGGAAAACGTCAACAAAGTCGTCCAGGCTGGCGCAGCCCGCATCAGCTCCACATTGGGGGCAAAGCCAGCCAACGGCAGCATTGCCAAAATGATAGACCACACCCTGCTAAAACCAGACGCCTCGCAAGACCAAATTGCCCAGCTCTGCTACGAAGCCCGCACCCATCATTTCGCCTCCGTCTGTGTTAACCCCACCCACGTCAAACTATGCGCCCAACTCCTCAAAGGTACAGATGTCGATGTTTGCACCGTTGTTGGTTTTCCGCTTGGGGCAACACCGGCCAATGTCAAAGCGTATGAAACCCAACAAGCCATCCGCGACGGCGCTACAGAAATCGACATGGTCATCAACGTCGGCGCACTAAAATCCAAAGATTACCGCGTGGTACTGGAAGACATCGGTGCCGTCGTTCGTGCCGCCCACGCAGCAAACGCCATTGTCAAAGTCATCATCGAGGCGGCTCTCCTCACCGATGAAGAAAAAGTCATTGCCTGCCAACTGGCAAAAACGGCTGGCGCGGATTATGTGAAAACATCAACCGGTTTTGGCCCCGGTGGAGCCACAGCCGAAGATGTAGCCCTGATGCGGCGGGTTGTTGGCCCGGCCATTGGTGTAAAAGCAGCCGGCGGCGTGCGTTCTCTGGCTGATGCCCAGGCCATGATTGCCGCCGGTGCAACACGTATTGGTGCAAGCGCTGGTGTCCGCATTGTGCAAGAAGCCGGTCAATAAAAAACAGAAAGGCAGCCCCACCGGCCACACCGACCACCATAAATGAAAATGCGGCAAGTGGCAGGCAGCAGGTGGCAAACACAGTTTTGTAATTCGTAATTCAAAAGGAAGAGATTATGTCCTGTCAACAATGCCGAATTGGTCAATATCAGCCCACCCGCAGCACATACCACACCTGGCTGAACGCACAATTTATTACTGTCCCGGATGCGCCTGCCTATGTTTGTGATGTGTGTGGGCATATGTATTACGATGCGCATTTTATCCAGCGAATGGATTCAATTCTGGATGATTTTGCTTTAATGGAACGGCCGTCAAATACCAAGCCAGCACCAACAACGGCCGTACCCACATCATCTGATTATGTTGGCCCCAGTCGAAGGAGTGGCTAATTGTGTCCAATGTTGAATTACGCAGTTACGTATTTCTAGACAATCTTCAACCACAACATTCCGCCTTTTTAGGCACAGTGGCACGAGGATTCCTGCCCCTGCCCGGAGATGCCTCTCTGTGGATTGAAATATCACCCGGCATCGAAATTAACCGAATCACAGACGTCGCCCTCAAGGCAGTAGATGTAAAACCGGGTATGCAAATTGTAGAACGCCTCTACGGCCTGCTGGAAGTTCATTCTCCCAGCCAAGCAGATGTGCGCGCCGCCGGCGCCGCCATCCTGGAAGCCCTGGATTTGAAAGAGGAAGATCGGTTGAAGCCTCGCGTGGTTTCCAGCCAAATCATCCGCAACATAGACCCCCATCAGGTACAGTTAATTAACCGAATGCGGCATGGCCACATGATTTTGGCCGGGCAGACATTGTATGTAATGGAAGTACAGCCCGCCGCTTACGCCGCCCTGGCCGCCAATGAAGCAGAAAAGCGTGCCGACTTGAACATTTTGGAAGTTCGTGCCTTTGGCAGCTTTGGCCGGGTATATCTGGGCGGTGAAGAACGGGATATTATGGCTGGCTATCAGGCTGCCATTGACGCCATTGAAAGTGTTAGCGGCCG
>CAZRIB010000274.1:0-5835 GCA_964600035.1 uncultured Ardenticatenaceae bacterium
TTGGTATGCACAATTTGGTTATTTTGTCAAACATGACTTAGCGGAAAGTAAAGATGTAAATTAATGAAAAAATCAGAACTTCTGGCTCTAGCCAAATTAGTTGCTTTTAGTGTTATTGATTTGTAATGAATAACATTTTGTTACGTAAAATATATTCCACATTCTTGTCTGTTATTGGGGTAAGCATAGTCATTAAAGGACTATTGAGTATAGCTACCTACGAACAGTCAATGATGTTAATTTTATTGTTAATTTTGGCTGTTGCGACTCAAAGCACCATGACGTATTTGGTTGATGGTACTGCAATAATTTCTGTCAGTTCAGCTATAAGTTTCGCTGCTGTTCCTCTATATGGCCCGTTGGCAGCAGCTTTAGTTGCTTCTGCGGCTGAATTAGGATTATGGGGTAGAAGTATTCAAATAAAGTCTTTTGATTGGAAAAAGGAGTTTGAGAGATTAGGTGTCAATATTGGGATGAACTCTTTGGCGGTCTTCATCGCTGGATTTGTGTTTGTCTGGGTAAAAAATATATGGGGGCAAAATACTTGGGCTGGTATTGTATTACCTTGGGCAATTGGAGCAGTTGTTGGAGATCAAATAAATTTATGGTTATTAGTCGTTATCATCTTTTTAGTTAATGGAGTTAGCCCTATTAAGGTATGGAAGGAAAATCGATGGGCGATTCCTATGAATGTGTTGGTGATGGGGGCTGGGGGTGCATTTATATCTTATGCAGTTGACCAGTTTGGTTGGGTGGGTGTTGCAATATTTTTCCTCCCAATTGTGTTATCAGCTTATTCGTTCCGTTTGACGGTAAATAATACAAAGAAACATATGGAGCAGTTGGAGGATCTGGTAGCGGAAAGAACGAGGAACTTGGAGGAAGCAAATAAAGAGCTGGCTGAATTGAGTAAGGAAAAGGATCAATTTTTAGCTGTATTAACGCATGATATGAGGACGCCTTTAACAAGTATTAAAGGGTATGCCAGTATTTTGCGTGACCGTGAAATGAGCCGTGAACAGCAGGTTCATGTGGCTAAGGTGATTCTAAAAAGCCAGGAAACTTTGTTGGAAATTGTGAATAATATTTTGGAAATTGAAAAATTACAGTCTGGTGTTCCCATTTTGTTGGAAGTGAGTGAATTTGATGTTGCCTTGCTTGCTCAAACAATTGCGGAAGCACTTGAGCCACAGGCTGTCGAGAAAAAAATTACGCTTCATTATGATAAGGTGCCCTCACCAATTGTCATTAATGCCGATGAGCAAAAAATAGAGAGAGTTATTACAAATTTGGTTTCGAATGCCATTAAGTATACGCCTGAAGGGGGGGAAGTATTTGTGGACACGGCCGTAGACGGCCGTTACGCACACATCACCATACGAGATACAGGCTACGGCATTCCCGAAGACGAACTCCCCTTCATTTTTGAGAGATACACAAGAGTCAAAAAACACCAAACTGTTGCCATCGGTACAGGGCTAGGGCTGGCTATTGTTAAAAGCCTTGTCGAAGCCCACAACGGTGAAATCACTGTAGAAAGCAAAGAAGACGAAGGCAGCACCTTCACCGTCAAACTCCCCATCCATTAAATAAAAAAGCTGCCCTTACGAGCAGCCTTTTCAGAACCAAAAAACCAACAAGCAACAAACTACAATAGTTGCGAACGAGATTCCACCAACTCTTTGGCAGAAACAATAAATGCATCTACAGATGTAGATCCACGATCCTCTTCATCTCGGGTGCGAACAGATACCGCGCCATCCTCCATTTCCCGATCGCCAACCACCAGCATATAAGGTACCTTTTGCAACTGCGCCTCGCGGATTTTGCGATTCATACGATTACTACTGTCATCAACCTCCACTCGGAAGCCCGCAAGCCGCAATTTGGCTGCAACCTCATGAGCATACCCATTATGACGATCTGCAATGGGAACCAATACCATTTGCACAGGCGCCAGCCAAAGCGGAAACGCGCCGTTAAAATGCTCAATCAAAATACCAACAAAACGTTCCATACTGCCAAAAGGCGCACGGTGAATCATGACTGGCCGGTGCTTGTTCCCATCTTCACCAGTGTACTCCAGCCCAAACCGCTCCGGCAGCAAAAAGTCAACCTGAACAGTGCCTAACTGCCATTCACGTTTCAACACATCTCGGAAAATAAAGTCCAACTTAGGCCCATAAAATGCCGCTTCACCCTCTTCAACCGAGTAATTCATACCAACTTTATCTGCCGCTTGACGGATAGCGTTAATACCACGCGCCCACATTTCCGGTGTGCCCGCATATTTATCGCTGTTTGGGTCATTCGTGCCCAAACGAGCGCGGAAATCATGGAATCCCATTGTTTCAAACACATACTGAATGAGACTCACCACACCAATGAACTCTTCTTCCAATTGATCTGGCGTGACAAAGAGATGAGAATCATCAACCGTAAAACCACGAACACGTGTCAAGCCGTTTAGCTCACCAGACTGCTCATAGCGATAGACTGTTCCAAATTCTGCCAAACGTAAAGGCAAATCACGGTAGCTGCGAGCACGGCTTTTATAAATTTCTATGTGGTGCGGGCAATTCATTGGTTTGAGCAGGAACTTTTCATCGTCCACGTCAATTGGTGTGTATTGGCTGTCTTTGTAATAGGGGTAATGGCCGCTTGTGATGTACAAATCCAGCTTGCCGATATGTGGGGTAATCACTGGCTGATAGCCTCGTTCAAGCTGTGCCTGACGCAAGAATTGCTCCAGTGTTTCTCGCAGGACAGCCCCTTTAGGCAGCCATAAAGGCAAACCGGAACCAACGAGCGGTGAGATATGGAATAGTTCTAGCTGCTTACCCAGTCGACGGTGATCCCTTGCTTTGGCTTCCTCTAGTCGTTTAAGGTAATCCTCCAGTTCCAGGCGATTATGCCATGCCGTGCCGTATATGCGTTGTAATTGGGGGTTGTGTTCGTCTCCACGCCAATATGCACCGCTTGTACGCAGGAGTTTGACGGCATTGGCTTTTACCTGTTTGGTGAAGTTAACATGCGGGCCTCGGCATAAATCCACAAAATTACGGTGCTGATAAATGCCCACTTCGTTAACGGGTTCACTGGTTGGGTTGCCGTTTTCATCTACTTTGCCAGCGGCCAGGTCGCGGATGAGTTCCAGTTTGTAGGGCTGGTTGGCAAAGAATTTTTCTGCTTCTGCAATGGACATGGTGCGATGCTCAAACTTGGCGTTTTGTTTGAGCAATTTTTTCATGGTTGCTTCGATGGCTTCGAGATCTTCTGGCGAGAATGTCCGGGGTTTGCCATCGTCGTTTTTACCTAAGTCAAAGTCGTAATAGAAGCCGTCTTCAATTGGCGGACCAATGGCGAGTTTGGCTTCTGGAAAATGTTCCAGAACGGCTTCGGCCATGACGTGGGCGGCGGAGTGGCGTATTCGGTAAAGCTCTGTTTCGTTATAGGGTACTTCTTCGTGTGCAGATGACATGGTTTTTATGCCTCCAATTAAATATTTGGTCGTTGTGGTGTGTGTTTTTGATTAACCAAAATGGACAAACAAAAACGCCACCGTCCTTTTTTTGGGACGATGGCGTACCGTGGTTCCACCCAATTTTAGCAATCAGACGTGCTGACTGCCCTCGTTACGGCCGTTAACGGGGCCAACCGGGTTCTCTTAATAAGCGCTTTAAGGGAGGCAGACTCATTGTCTGCCTCAATAGGGCAAACCAATCGTTTGCCCAAACCGTTCAGAAAACCACTCCCGGGGGGTTTTCGCTGCCCTCTTAGTAGGATGGCTCACAGCCTTTGGCCATTCCCTCTCTTTACCAGATTGTGCAACTAATCGTCCCGGTCTGCGTATTGAGTGTGATGTTGTTAGTACCAACCATTATAGGATAGACCTTAGGCTTGTCAAGCATTATGGGCAGTGGACAAATGGCATTTTATACGAATGTTGTGTCTGGTAACGAAACTTTTCCTGATATACTGCGTACTGATGGGCAGAAATCAGGAGATTGGAAATTGAACACGGAAGCTGTTTGGCTAGAGCAAGCCCGAAAAGGGGATAAAGCGGCCTTTGGTCACCTTATCCAGGCCTACCAGTCGCCAGTATACAATCTGGCGTATCGAATGCTGGGAAACCCAGGCGAAGCTGAAGAGGCTGCTCAGGAAGCGTTTATTCGGGCGTATACCCGGCTGGACAGTTACAAGCCGGAGCATAAGTTCAGTACCTGGCTGCTTTCTATTACGTCTAATTATTGTATTGATATTTTGCGTAAGAGAAGGGCACTGCTGCTGTCTATTGATGAGCCGCTGCCGGCACACCCGGCACTGCAATCTGAGAAGTCACGAGGGCCGGAGCCGCAGTTGTTGATGAGTGAGCAGCAGGATATGGTGCAGCGGCTTTTGGCACAGCTTCCGGAGGATTATCGGCAGGCGGTTATTTTACGGTATTGGTATGACATGTCTTATGAAGAAATTGCAGAAGTGATGGAGACGACTGTGAGTGCAATTAAGTCTCGTTTGTTTCGGGCGAGGCGGCAGTTGGCAGAAATTGGTGTGGCGATGGGTGTTGGCCAGGTTGCGGAGCAAACGGCCGTTTCCTGACACCCTACCTTTTGCCCAGAGAGCATAAATAAATTTCCAACCAACGTGGAGAATCAGAATGGAAACGAAACAAGACGAACTGTATGCAAGGATGATGGATGCGCTCGATGGTGAGCTGACAGCGGAAGAATTAAACCGGCTGGAAGTTGACCTGCGTGCGTATCCGGCGTTGATGCAAGAGTGGCAGGCCATGCAAACCATTGACACCTTGTTTCGCCAAAGCCCGGTGTTAAGTCCGGCAGCAGATTTTGCCCAGCGTACTGTGGCGGCTTTGCCAAACAGACGTTTCCGGCTGTGGGCAGTTGGTATTTTGTATGTGCTGCTTCTTTTGAGTGGTGTTTTGCCAATGTTGTTGGGCATTTTGGCTGTGACTGTTTTACGGCCGTTCTTTAGCAACCCGCAATTACTGGAAGATGTGTGGGAAAGCGTTCTTAGTGCCGCCAACATTCTGGCAACCATTTTTTACGCACTGTTGGACGGCGCCGGTGAATTTGTTGCCCAGCAGCCAATTATTGTTGGCTGGATGTTAGTCATTGCCGGAATTGTGGCTTTATGGGGCGGCGTTTACCGGCAAATGATTTGGGCAACAAACAATGCTTCCAATGGGGGGTAAGCGACAATGAAGAAAATATCACTGACTGTTATCATTTTGCTGCTGCTGACGATGTTTGTTGGGACGGCCTCTGCCGCTCCCTTGTCTGACACAGTTATCAAATCGGGTGAAACCATTGATAATGATGTGACTGTGTTGGATGGCGACCTGGAAATTGAAGAGAGCGCAACTGTCAATGGCGACGTGGCTGTGTTTAGTGGTGATTTGGTTATTGCTGGCACGGTGCGTGGCGATGTTGTGATTTTTAGCGGCGACCTGGAAGCTGCGGAAACGGCCGTCATCCGTGGCGATTGTGTTGTGTTGAGCGGCGAAATTCAAGACGATACCGCACGCGGACTAAACTGCACCAGTGTTCAAGGGCTAAAAATGCCAGACATTGTTCCGCCCATCATTAATTTTAGCGGGCCAGATGCCACTGTGCGCCAATCATCGCCAATCGGGCACTTTTTGGGGCAGCTTGCCTACACCATTGGCCGCAGTTTAATAATGGGGCTGCTTGCCTTGTTTGCCGCTATTTTGGCGCCCACCCAACTGCGCCAAATTGAGCAAACGATGACGAAACAGCCGTTTGCCAGCGGTGTTATTGGGACATTAACGAGCATCAGCGTGCCATTTATCATTGT
>CAZRIB010000275.1:0-5822 GCA_964600035.1 uncultured Ardenticatenaceae bacterium
AAACTATCCCACAAATCTTCTACATGGGCAAACGCCTTGTCTTCACTTTTTTGTGCAAGGTGCTGGTATATGATTTTGTCGTCACCATTGGAAAAGTCATCCATAGAAACCAGAGGTTGGTCGTGCTCGGCCAACTTGATGTTGACTTGCTGAATAACCCAGGGATGGTGCAAGCATTGCGCTAAAAAGTATGAGTCTTTTTGTTTCTCTGGCTGTGCGGGGGAGGAGGAAACGGCCGTTTCCCGCACCACCCCTCTTTTAGGAGCAGCAGCCGCCTCCCGCTTTACAAGCTTAGAAAGCTCCTGCACTGTTTGCACATCCGTTTGCAAAGCCGCTGCCAGCATCTTCTTAAAATGGTCACGCTCCAGTGGATTAACAATTTCTTCGATGAGCGGTATCACCTGCTTGGCAGCGGCCGTTTTCGCTTTGGGATCACGCAAATCCAGGTCACGTGTCGCCACATCAATCACATATTGCACAATTGGCCGGGCACTTTCCAACAGCTTAGGCCATGCAGATGCATCCTGCCGAATCAAACTGTCCGGGTCCTGGCCTTCTGGCAGCGTTACAACACGAATATCTGCTTGCAAACGGCTTTCATGCAAAATCAAGCCCTTGACATCAAAACTCACGTTTATTTCTCTATCCAGCGTTTCTCGTGCCACCTGCAAGCTGCGCATGGTGGCCTTTACACCTGCCGCGTCAGCGTCCAATGCCAAAATAAACTGCTTTGTGTATCGTTTTAACTGCTTAAGCTGCTCTTCTGTTAAAGCCGTGCCCATTTGGGCAACAACATTGCGATACCCGGCCTGCCAGGCCTGAATAACATCCATGTACCCTTCAACGATGACGACTTGACGGGCTTCCCGGATGTGCCGCCGGGCATCATGCAGCCCATAGAGCAGGTGGCTTTTATCAAAGAGCGGGGTTTGTGGGGAGTTGAGATATTTGGGAATGCCGTCCGGGTCTAATGTGCGTGCGCCAAAACCGACCCAACGGCCGTTTATATCCCGAATCGGTATCATCAGCCGGTTGCGAAAACGATCGTAGCGCGTTCCCCGTTCCTCATTTTCTATCAACAAGCCGACAGCCAACAGCTCATGCTCGTCATAGCCCTGATCATGAAAATGGGTCAGGGCAGCATCCCATCGATTGAGGGCAAAACCCAGCTTGTAATGGGTAATCGTCTCTTCTGTCAGCCCGCGTTTCTGCACATATTGGCGGGCAGGCTCTGCTTCTGGCGCGTACATAAAGAGCATATGGTAATAGTCAACAGCCTGCTCCATTAACTGCGCCAGCCGCTTAACGCCTTCTGCCTGTTTTTTCGCGGAACGGCCGTACTCTTCCAACTGCACCCCAGCTTTCCCTGCCAATACACGCAGCGCTTCCTTAAACTCCAGATTGTCCCGCTTCATCACAAAGCTGAACAAATCGCCACCTTCGGCACATGCGCCAAAACAGCGCCAGGTTTGCGTTTCTGGAAAAACATAAAAAGCGGGGGTTCTGGTGTTGGAGTGAAAGGGGCAAAAACCGGAATAGTTGCGGCCAGATTTCCGCAGTGAAACAGTTTCTGACACAATATCTACGATGTCGAGTCGATTCTTGATTTCATCTACTGCGGTCATCTGTTTTTTCCGGTAAGGTGCGAAATCGTATCACAATAATAAGCAGGGGGGATTATAACGTAATCCTTGTAGATGTTCTATCGATTGGTGTGCTTTTTTTCTGACTGTTCACAAACACACATCGGCGGCTCATAACAAAAAAGAGGGCTGTCTGACAAGCCCTCTTTCGTACAGAGATTAGGTAATCGCCCAACGTTATCCTAAAACCCTTCTAATTCCGACAAATCTGCAATGCCTTTGGTTAAACCAGCGATGTGTTGAAGCAGTGCCAGGCGGTTTTCACGCACGGCCGTATCTTCATCCATAACCAACACAGCATCGAAAAACCGCGTAATCACCGGCTCCATCTGCTCCAGGCTTTGCACAAACGTTGGCAGCGTGCCATCGGCCTGCGCTGCGGCCTGCTCATAAGCCGCCAACAGTGCCTTTTCTTCTGGCAATGCAAAATCTGCCGGGCGCAGGGGCAGCGCTGCCTCCAGGCTGCGGGTAATGCGCACACACCGGGCAAAGGCATCCAGCAAATTAGACCAATCCGGGCGAGCAACAGCTTGCGAAAGGGCAGCGGCCGTTTCCGAAGCAAGATACGGGTTATGCGCCTGCTCCGCCAGAACCGCCTTCACCACAAACGCACTGTGACCAGCTTCACGCAGCATCCCCTCCAAACGGCCAGCAACAAACGCCATCACCTCAGCCAGTGTCTCCGCCGAAGCTTTTACCGGCAAAAATTGAGCGGCTGCCGCCAACCCTTCCCGTACATCAAACGAAATGTGGTTGGTAATGAGATTTTCAATGAGCTGCAATGCCGCCCGGCGCAGCGCAAACGGGTCATTCGACCCCTTGGGAGCCAGGCCAACGGCAAACAAACCGGCCAAACTATCGAGCCTGTCTGCCAAAGCCAGAGCCAGTCCGGGGTTGGTTTTGCTGACGCTGTTGTACTGTTCGGCAATGGCTTCGGCGACTTCGTCTGGTTCGCCGCTCAAGCGGGCGTAATGGCCGCCCATAATGCCTTGCAGTGAGGTCATTTCAACGACCATATTGCTGGCCAGATCGGCTTTGGACAGTGCCGCCGCCCGCCGGGCAACGGCCGTTTCCTCAGCCGACAGCCCAATCATCTCCGCAACCTTCGGCGTCAACTGTTCCAGCCGGTTCACCTTATCCCGCATCGAACCCAGGTCAGCCTGAAAAGTCAACGTTTCCAACCCTGGCAAAAAGTCAGCCAGTTTATGCTTCACATCATTACTGTAGAAAAATTCTGCATCCGCAAAGCGGGCACGAATCACATGCTCATTGCCCTGCACCACAATATCCAGATGCTTCTCATCGCCATTGCGCACGGCAATAAAGTAGGGCATTAGACGGCCGTTGTAATCATATACAGGGAAATAGCGCTGATGTTTGCGCATCACCGCCACCAGCACTTCGGCAGGCAGCTTCAGGAATCGTTCTTCAAATTGGCCGCGCATCGGTGTCGGCCGTTCCACCAGATTCGCCACTTCCGTCAGCAAACCTTCATCTTCAGGAATCGTGCCGCCTCGTTCGGCGGCCAGCTTGGTGGCAATGTCCACAATGTGCTGTTTGCGCTTGTTTTCAGACAAAATAATGCCGTTTTGGCGCATTGCAGCTAAATAACCAGAAGCATCTTCGATGACAATTTCTGGTGAATCATACGGCCGTAACCCACGACTCACCCGGCCACTTTCCACACCAGCATAAGCAAACGGAACCACATCCGGCCCATACAATGCCACCAGCCAGCGCAGCGGACGGCTATAAGCCACATTCGTATGATTCCAGCGCATACTCTTGGTAAATTTCAAGCTGGCGATCAACTCCGGCAGCGCCGCCGCCAACACACTGGCCGACGGTTTACCAAACTCACGCACCACAGCCGCCACATACCGCTTGTCACCTTCCTCCACAATTTGCAAATCAGCCACATCCACGCCTTTGCCACGTGCAAAACCCAGGGCGGCCTTGGTGGGGTTGCCATCTGCGTCAAACGCTCTGTCAGCAGGCGGCCCTTTCACCACACTTTCCAGGTCAGGCTGGCGGCCAGCCAAATCATGCACCACCACAGCCACCCGGCGTGGTGTGCCATGCACCTCAAACCGGCGATAGTCCAGCCGCAAGGATGCCAACATTTCTGGTACAAGTGTATTCAACTGCTTTATGACAGAGTCCAAATCGTGAACAGGCAGTTCCTCACTGCCAATTTCCAGCACAAAGGTGTGGGGAGATTCCGCCTGGGCAACCTGAAGGGTGTCCCGGCGCAAAATGACGTGGTCATCCTTTTCACCAAGCAAGGGATATTCCAGCTCAGCACGCTGTTTCAGGTACAGGGCAGAAACCTCCCGCGCCAGACTGCGCATCCGCCGGAAATAGTTGGCGCGCTCAGTTACGCCAATTGCGCCCCGTGTATCCAAAATGTTAAACAAATGGGAGCATTTCAGGTTGTAATCATGGGCAGGCACAACAAGACCGGCCTCAATGCAGCGTTTGGCTTCGCGTTCATAGGTGTCATATACCTGACGAATGGCATCAACATCGGCAATGTCAAAGTAGTAGCGGCAGTGTTCAATTTCTGCTTGCAGCAGGATGTCGTTGTATTTGATACCTGCACCGTATTCCATATCCCAAACGCTGTCTACACCTTGCAAGGCGAGGGCAATACGGTCCAGCCCGTAAGTGATTTCTATTGAGACGGGATCGAGGGTAAAACCACCGGCCTGCTGAAAATAGGTGAATTGGGTGATTTCCTGACCGTCCAGCCACACTTCCCAGCCCAGCCCCCATGCACCCAATGCAGGACTTTCCCAATTGTCTTCTACAAAGCGGATGTCATGCTCTCTGGGATTGATACCAATGGCTTCCAAGCTCTTGAGGTAAAGCTCTTGGGGGTTGCCGGGGTCTGGCTTGAGAATGACTTGTAACTGGTGGTGCATTTGCATGCGGTTGGGGTTGTCCCCGAAACGGCCGTCATCCGGGCGGACACTTGGTTCTACATAGACCACATTCCACGGTTCTGGCCCCAGCACCCGCAGAGCGGTGGCCGGGTTCATGGTGCCAGCCCCAACTTGCACATTGTAAGGCTGCTGCACCAGACAACCTTGTGCTTTCCAATACTCAATCAGGCGCAAAATAATATCTTGAAAGTTCAACGGTTTTTGATTCGTCATGTTTTACCAACTAGTTAATGGATTAATGATTGATGGATTGATGATTGAAGCAGGCATGTACCATGGACTTTAATCATCAATCATTACGTTTTATGTTTTTTATGAACAGCCGCAAATTATAGCATGTGGCGCGGGCACGGGCGATTGCCCCCAACAAATTGGCTATTCACCGTCTAAAAAGAGCGAGGCTTCTCGCCGGAGCCGGTTGAGGAATTCCACTGACTTCAGGTTTCTCTCCAGAATATAGGTGATGTAGTAGTGGAGCAAAGATTCTAGTTCACGATGCAACGGCCGTTTCAGGTTTAGCACCTGCACTGTTTGCCACTTTCTGGTTTGCAAATAACGCAGCACCTTTACCGCTACAGACGTAATCGGGCGTGCCTTGCCATCCTTTTGGGCACAATTGGGGCACAAAATGCCGCCCAATTCCGCGCTAAAGTATTGGTCTTGTTCCTGAATGGCTTCCCCGCAGCCCACGCATTGAAACAGCTGCGGCCGGAAACCGGCCAGCGAGAGCAGCCGCAGCTCATAATAGCGGGCAGCCAGCCGCAAATCGGCCGTTTCTGCAAGCCACCCCAAAGCCGCTGTGAGCAGTTCATAAATGGAGATATTGGGGTCTTCTTCGACAGTAAAGCGATCCAGCAGTTCAACACAGTAGGCGGCATAGGTGGTACGCACCAAATTTTCCCGCAGTGCCGGGTAAGCGTTTATCATTTCTGCCTGCGTAATGATGTCCAAATCGCGGCCTACAGCCAACAAAAAACGGCTGCACATAAACAGCTCCACATGGCCGGTTTTGCGGCTTTGGGGTTTGCGTGCGCCTTTGGCAATGGCTTTGATTTTGCCTTTTTCGCGGGTGTAGAGAGTTAACAGCCGGTCGGCTTCGCCAAAATCGGTGCGTTTGATGATGACGCCATCGGTGCGAAAGGTGCGTTCTCTGGGCATGGGGAGAGTTTAGCGGGAATACGGCCGTTTGTCACGCTCTGCCTCCTTTGGAAAGAACAAATTACGAATTACGAAT
>CAZRIB010000276.1:0-5807 GCA_964600035.1 uncultured Ardenticatenaceae bacterium
CGCTGACGAACGCACCTAAAGATAAATCAGTCGGTGATTATTACGGCTGATTGGCATATAGAGTCAGGCTTACACCAGTCGGCTGCCATTCTGCCAGGATGGGGTAATGGGTATCTAACCATTGCTTGTAATCGTGATAACGGCCTGCATTTTTAGCCATCATATTTCGCGTTTGCACAAATCCGTGCGGATTGACATTTGTAAATCCGACTAGCAGCCATATCCTTTTTGTGTTTTGGGGCAGGTTTTCAATTTGTGCAGCAATAACTTGGTTGTTTTCAGATTGGTTTGCTATTTGTGGGGCGGGTAGCAACAGTTCTGTTAGTGGTTGGGTTCCGTAGTAAGACAAGGGCAGCTTGCTGCCAATAGGAACAAGTATGGCATCTCCTTCACGCCAATTATTTTCTATAAAGGTGACTGCTTGCCGCCAATTTTCTTTTTGGTAAGCGGGGTTTGTATACCATTGCCATAAGCTGACAATGGCAACGGCCGTTATGATGATGAGGTTGAGCCAAAAGAAATGCTTTTTTCCATTTGTATAAATGAACTGCCAGCCAATTGCTGTTAATAAACATAATGCTGGTGTGGTAAATAGTAAATAACGGTCTACGTAGAGGGCGCGGTGGTTGGGTATGGGCCAATTCAGAGAAATGAGCCAGATAAGAATGATGGGAATGAACAGCCATGAGGTGAGTAATTTGACGGCTGCTGAGATATTGGCTGTCTGTTGTAACGATTGTTTTTTAGGCCAATACAATGTACTTGTTCCAATAAGGAAGCCAATGGCAGGCAGCCAATAGATTGGATTTTTAGGGTCGATAGTTGTGCCGGCTGTAAAGGTAAGCCAGGTAAGCACAGGTTCGTACCAATGTGCAGGGGGTATCCAACTGATAGGAGCATTGGCAAAGCCCCCTGTTTTGAAGATTGCTATGACCCAAAGCGCAAAGGGGATACCTGAGACGGCCGTTGCTGCTGTCCAATAAAGAAATTGCCTTTTGTATTGACGGTAACCAAGGGAAAAAAAGGTGTATTGGGCTACGATAAGAAAAACAGTTAAGTAGTGGGTGAGAAGCATAAGCATTGTTGAAATGATATAGCCAACCCAGAAACGGCCGTTACGCTGCTGTATTGCCTGCCACAATAAAAATTGACTCAGCAGTGCCAGAAACAACACCAGAGCATACATACGGGCTTCTTGAGCATACCAGATATTGATTGGCGAAACAGCCAGCAAAAAAGCCGCCAACAGTCCACTTTTTTCCCCTTTTAAGATAGTTCCAAATTGGTAAACTAGCACAACAGCCAACCAACTAAAAATTACAGAAAAGAACCGTAGAATAAACTCCGAATGACCTGTTAAAGCCCAAAAGCGTATAAACATAAAATAAAAAGGGACATGGTTACGAATTTCAAAGAGATTAGCAAAAAAATCAGACAAGGGCATAAAAATTCTTGCTGCCGTAATCAATTCATCTTCCCAATAACTTTGGTTTGCTAGATGCGATACACGCAGCCAAAAGGCCAATAGAAAAATAAATAAGCGTATGTTTTTAGAACTCATATCACCAGAGAAAAATTTGTGAAATTCGTGCAATTTGTGGCTTTTAGTACGACCGTATTCAATTGTGGGTTGCTTATCACCAATGATCGAAATCATTGGCTAGAACCAAAAGTATGTTAAAACGTACTAAATCGGCCACAAAAAGTCGTTATTAGCCTGTTTCAACGGGTTTCTGATTTGTAGCAGGGCATTTCAATGTCCGACAATATACCACCACGATTAAATGTAATGTTACCGTGGCTTTTTTCGGAGCAACCGATGGTGCATTCCAAAATTTTACTAAAAAAGTGTTTCCAGTCTAAATGGGTTCACTTGTGGTTAATAATGACCATCCTTTTGCTGCTGACCAATGCATTAAAATCGGGGCATACATTTATTATTAGTGATATTGGATTGCGTTTTTTACAAGCTCGTAATTTGGTAGAAAACCATTGGGAAACATTTGCCATCAACTATCCGGGGCAGTTGATTGACCCGGAAATGAAATTTGTTCCTTATTACTATGCCTGGTCATTGCTGAATGGTCAGATATACCTCAATATATCCCCTTTCTTTCCGCTGCTCCTTTCCTTTTTGTATGTCTTGGGTGGGCCAGGTAGTGTTGTGATCTTGCCTGTCATAAGTGGCCTGTTAACGGCCGTTGCTGTTTACAATTTGTCATTGGCTGCGGAATTGAAACGGCCGTTATTAGCCATGTGGGCAGCGCTGTTTGCTTCACCGCTGCTTTTTTACAGCATAGAACTATGGGACCACATACTGGCAGTGGCTTGTGCCACATGGGCCGTTGCCAGCATCGTTATCGGTTGGAAACAAGGCAAAAAGAAAGCTGTTTTTTGGGGTGGGGTGATAGCTGGCATCGGCTTGGGACAGCGTCCCGAAATGTATCCCTTTGCGTTGGCATTGGCTGTTGGGGTACTACTTTTGCATTGGCGGTTTGTAATAATTTTATTTATAGGGGGAGTGGTAGGTGTCCTGCCGATTTGGTTACTGCAATGGCACTGGGTTGGTCACCCGCTTGGCATGGCAATGGCCTCCAATTTATTTGGATACGGCCGTTTGCCATCTTATGCTGTTCAATCCTACACCATTCCCTCAGAAGCGTATCGAATAGGCTTGATGTTATTTTGGCTTCATGGTTATTTACCTGTTACGCAAATTGCCTTTCTTTTAACCATTCTCGGTATTGGCATCATTGTTTTATCCATTCGCATTCCCCATTGGCAGCATCCTCGTTTATTATGGATTGGTACAACATTCATAACAGCATCCGGCATTCTCCTGCTTTGGCAGGCTGACAGACTGGTATTAATTCCCGGCTTACTCAGCACCTTGCCTCTTATGGCACTGGCTCTTACATTTTGCCCTGGTAGCCGCATTTACCAATTTGTACTGACCGTTACCCTGGTATTTACCACTTTGATGTTAGCGGTGTGGCCTACCTTTGGTGGTATTCAATGGGGTGCTCGCTACCTGCTGCCGGTTGTTCCCTTATGGGTCTTTCTTGCCATTTATAATTGGGAATGGTACGAAGATGCCCTAACTGGAAAAATGCAGCGCGTTTGGCGTGGAGCGGCCATTTGGCTAACAATATGGTCTGTTTTCTTGCAGGCAGGCGGTTTGCGGATTCAATGGCTGCGTCATCAAGAAGACCTTGCCTTGCAGCAGGCCATCAATGATATAAACGTACAAGTTATTTTAACCAACAGCCCCTTTGCCCCGGCTACAATGAGTGCCATGCCGGATACAATATTTTTATATGTGCAAGACGAGGCGGATGTGGCAGCAGTCGTGCCTCAGCTGGCTGCTAATGGCATATCTAAATTAGCCGTATTTCCTTTAGTAGGAGCACCTCTTTCTATACCGGTACAAGTTGATAAATGGGAATTGCGAGAAGTAGAACCACTTGTTTATGAAATAAGGGAGGCCTCTTGAGCCAGGTAGTTGACCTATCAGTTGTTTTGCCCCTTTATAATGAGGTAAATTCTATAGCCGCATTATTGAGGCAATTGGTTGTTACTTTTGAGGATAACTTTGCTCATACTTTTGAAATTATTGCAGTGGATGATGGTTCGACGGATGGCTCGGCAGCGGCGGTTACGGCCGTTTCCGACCCCCGCATCCGTCTCATCAGCCACCCCTACAACATGGGCAACGGTGCGGCTGTCAAAACCGGCATCCGGGCGGCACAGGGGCAGTGGGTGCTGCTCATGGATGCCGACGGCCAGCACAAGCCAACCGACATTCCCCGGCTGTGGGCACTGCGCGAACAATATGACATGGTAGTGGGCGCGCGCACCAAAGAATCGGAAACGGCCGTTCATCGGGACATTGCCAACGCCATCTACAACCGCTTTGCCAGCTACGTATGCGGCCGTGCCATAGACGACCTCACCTCCGGCTTTCGCCTCATCCGCGCCGACATCGCCAAAAGCCTTGTTTTCCTCCTGCCCAACACCTTCTCTTACCCCACCACCATCACCCTGGCCGTTGTCCGCAGCGGCTACAGCCTGGCCTACGTCCCCATCACCACCGCCAAACGGCAGGGCAAAAGCAAAATCAAACTCCTGCGCGACGGCTCCCGCTTCTTCCTCATCCTGTTCAAAATCACCACATTATTCTCGCCGCTCAAAATTTTTGTACCGGTCAGCATCTTCACCTTTTTGCTGGGCGTGGGGTACGGCGGCTTCAAAGTGCTCTTTTTAGGCACACGCTACGGCCCCACATCGGCCATGCTCATGACCATTTCCGTCGTCATCTTTCTCATTGGACTGGTGTCGGAGCAAATTACCTACCTGCGCTATGATGACCGGCGGGGTGGACAATGAAAGGGGGCACTCTGCGCCGTTGGCTGGCGCGTGTTCGCCGTTGGCCGCTTCATCCGCAGTGGTTTGTCTTTCGCCATGAGCAGGCGCAGATGATGGCCGCCGCTGCCTGGGCGCGGGGTTTGGTGCTGGATGTGGGGGCAGGACAGCAAGAAATTGAACAATTTTTGCCGCATGGTACGCGCTATGTCAGTCTGGATTATTGGGAAACGGCCGTTGGTTGGTATCACACCCGGCCCCACATTTTTGGCGACGGCCAGCGGCTGCCCATTGCCACTGCCAGCATAGATACCGTGCTGCTGCTGGACGTGTTGGAACATTTGCCGCGCCCGGCCGACTGTTTGGCCGAAATTTACCGTGTCCTCAAACCGGGCGGGCGGCTGGTGCTGCAAGTGCCCTTTCTTTACCCGCCTCACGATGAGCCATACGATTTTCGCCGGTGGACGGTACACGGTCTGCGCCAGTTGGCAAAAGAGCAGGGGTTTGGGGTGGTGGATGAGACGCTGAACGGCCGTTCCGCCGAAACAGCCGCCCTTCTCACCAATCTGGCAATTACACACAATGCCTTGCGCTGGCTGGCCGAAAAACGACTCCAGCTTATCCTGCTGCCTGTCATTCCGCCGCTAATTTTGCTCGTCAATCTCTTGGGTTGGCTGGGCGGGCTTCTGGGCGGCGACGATGGCTGGATGGCGCATGGCTGCCGCGTGGTGTGGGAGAAACAGGCATGAAGCGGCTGCTGTTCATCTCCACATCGTTCCCGGATGCGGCGTACCAGGCCGGACAGGAGGCAGCGGGGCAGTTTGTCTATGATTTTGCCGTAGAACTGGCGCGGCATGTGGCGTTAACGGCCGTTGTCCCTGCCAGCCGCTCCCACATTGAGCAAGAGGGCAATCTCACCATTCACCGTTTTCGTGTGCCCGCTTTGCCCCTCTCCCTGCTTAAGCCCACCCGCCCGGCTGACTGGCCGAAAATCTGGCAGACGCTGCGTGCCGGGGAGACGGCCGTTACCCGTGCCGCTGCTGCTTATCCCCCCGACCACATTTTTGCCCTGTGGGCGCTGCCATCCGGCTATTGGGCGCAAAAGACCGGTCTGCCTTACTCCATTTGGGCGTTGGGCAGCGACATTTGGGGGCTGGGGCGTATGCCGCTGGTGCGGGGCGTGCTGCGGCGGGTGCTGCAAGGGGCGGTTCACCGTTTTGCCGATGGCTACCAGTTGGCGGCGGATGTGGCGGCGATTGGGAAACGGCCGTGTCACTTCCTGCCCAGTTCCCGCCGCCTGCCCGTGCCCGGCAGCAAGCCATTGGCCAGCCAGCCGCCGTACAGGCTCGCCTTTTTGGGGCGGTGGCATCCCAACAAAGGGGTTGATTTGCTGTTGGATGCGCTGGCTTTGCTGTCGGATGACGATTGGGCACGGATTGCGGAGG
>CAZRIB010000277.1:0-5801 GCA_964600035.1 uncultured Ardenticatenaceae bacterium
TTGTCTGGCAGGGCAACATCCACAAAGGCAAAACGCCGCATAAAGGCATAAGACATTTCAAACAAAGAGGCTTTGTCGTAGACGTTCATCGTGCCGATAATGCGCCACGACTGGGGAATGACGTAATCTTGCGGCGTTTGGGCAGGATGCCCTGGCGGCAAAATGCGAATCGGGCGAAAGCCGTCCTGATAGGGCAGTGTGATGGCCTGCCCGGAAAGAACCGTGAACAGCTCGCCAAATGCCTTGTCGATGTCTGCGCGGTTGATTTCATCGATGATGAGCCATTTTTGTTCGCGGATGGCACGCAAAACAATGCCTTCGTTAAATACGAGCTGGTTAGCCATGTTGGGCATGTAGCCGCCAACGGTGTCAAATGTTGTCCAGTCGGCGGTGGCGGTGGCGGAAAGGTAGCCGCGATTGTGCCCTTGTTCGTGGGCGTGCTGGCACACATCCTGGGCGATGGTGGTTTTGCCTGTTCCCGGCGGGCCAATAAGGATGATGTGGCTGCCGGCGTTGAGGGCGGAGGCCATTTGCCGGAATGTTTCGGAGGGCAGGGTAAGTTCGGTGTAGATGTGGCGGGGGTGGAGTTTAACGGCCGTTTCCAGAGCAGGCCATATCATTTCCGGCGACGGGTCATTTTCTGGCGCAAAAGGTATGGTGCGGCTGGCAATTTGGGTGAGGAACAGTGCCACGTCTGCCAGCGACTCAAAGCCGAGTTCATCATCCTGGAGCAGGCGCTGGCAAAATGCCAGGCAGCCTGGGTAATCAATTTGGGCGGCAAGGTCTGGCAGGCCAAGAATGGTAAGGGCGTGTTCGGCCGTTTCTTGCTGGTAAGGTATGTGGTCTGCCGGATGAAAGAGCGCGAGGAGCAGGTTGGCGGCTTCCTGGTGCAAGATGGTCTGGTTGAGCCACTGATTTGTTTCATGAACGGGCATTTGTTGGACTGTTTCTGCCTGTGCCCAAAAGTCGGCGGCAAGGGTTTGCAGTTGTTGTTGGGCGGCGGGCGGCAGGTCGTGGATAAGGTTGCCCTGAATGGTTGGCGGATTTTCTTGCCAGTCGGCAATGGGCGGTGGGGGTGGTGTGCCGGGCTGCCACCATGTCTGGGGGGATTGGGCGGGCTGGTTGTTGAAGGTGACAGTGCCGGTTTGGGCAACGGCCGTTAACACATCAGCCATTTCGGGCAAAGTGTGGCCTTTAATTTGAGCTTGCCAATCCTTAAACCTTTTTTGAATTTGCTGGCGGGCTAATTTGCGCAGCCAAAGTGTTGGCCGCCGCGCCGGATGTTTGCGGTAATAATGGGCGGCGTGGAGCAGTGCTTTGCGCTGGGCAGGTGCATCAATAAACAGGTAATCCAGCACAGGCAGGTGCAAGGTGCGGATGAGCGGCGGCGTTAACTGCCGTCCCTGCTGGAGAAGATGCAGAACGTGGTTGCCGCGCTGGTGTAACTGTCGCTTTTGCATGGGGGTCAGCGTTGGCAGGGCCATTGTCTGCGTGAGAAACAGTTCAATGATGCGCTGCTGTTCGTCCGGGGCGAGTGGGGTGTCGTGGGGATGGCGGGCATACTCCGCAAGGGTTTGCAGGGTGAAGCTGGGGCGGGGTGTGGTAGGGGATGTGGGCGTGTGGGGGGCAACGGCCGTTACTTCTGCCAATGAGAGCGTACGCACTTTTTCCGGTTCCTTTTCCAATTGACTGGCAAGCCTGGCCGCTCTGGTAGTGGTAATGGGGTCGGCCTGAATTTGGCGGAGTTCTTGTGCCAGTTTTTCCGCTTCTTTTTGCAAGGTCTCATCTGGGGATTGGCTGGCTTTTTTCTGCTGCAAGGCCAGCAGGCCAAAAGTGGGGCCTTGTGCCTGCGGGAAGCGGGTTTTTAGCTGCTGGAAGAGGGCACGGGTGGTTTCCTGTTTTTCCTTGCTGGTAGTGCGGATAATGTTTTCGAAAACGGCCGTATCGTTGGGCAGCAGTTCCGCCGCTTTGCACCACAACTGCCAGGCATCTTCAATTTGCCCCAATGCTTCTTTTATTTGGGCTTCCAGCTTGAAACCGCGGCCAACAATGGCGTGTGGGGCTTCTGCCCACAAGGAGCGCCATTTGTTCAACTCAGCCAGTGCTTCATTGACTTTTTTCATGTTGAGCAGAATGTGTACCCTGTCCAGGTAATCGGTTGGGGTAGGGCCGTAGCTGCGCCGGTAAAGTTTGATAATTTCCATTTCCAGGTCAAGTAAGCGGTCTTTTTTCTTCACGGTATTGACCAGGCTAATGATGCGATGGTCTAAAATGTCCCCGGCCAGATTGGCAAATTTAATGCCCAATTCGGCTGTGAGTGTGACCAAATCGCTGTCGCTGTCGAAAAATTGGGTCATAAAGTGGCGGAGCCGGTCCTGCTTGCGCTGTAAAATCGGGTCTGTTTCTGTTTCCAGCACCGGCACAGGGGCAACGGCCGTTACTGTAATGGGTCGCAGCGATTCCACCAGATTTTTGTCAAAGGTGCTGCCTGCCCGTTCCAAAGCCTCCTCCACCAAACGGACGGCTTCCTCTTCTTCGTCGCGCTGTTGGGCGATGGCGGCCAGCCCGGCGCGGGGGCCTGCTGCCTGGGAGTGGTCTGCGGCCAGTTGGTTGAACAAGGCTTCCAGCGTATCAAGCTCGTTTTCGCGGGCAAGCTGCACCATTTTGTGAAAAGGAAGCACTTGTTCGGGGGTGAGTTGGGCGCACTGCTGCCAGCTTTGCAAGGCGGCGGCGGTTTGCCCTAGCTGCTCATATGCTCTGGCTTGCAGGGTAAACAGGCGGGCGCGGGTATCGTCCGGGGCTGTTTGCCAGATGGCTTGATGCTGTTCCAGCAGGGTGAGCAGCTGCTCCGGCCATTGGCGGGTGAACAGGCTTTGGGCTTTGTCGGCGATGTCGTCGGCTGTGGGTTGGGAACGGCCGTTTGCAGTTAGCACTGCCTGCCACAGCGTCAAGTCGGGGTCGTGAAAAGCCTCCTGCCGCAGTGGGTGTGAGGCGGGCAGGGTGATAAAAAAACGGTGCAGGACGGCCTGTCGTTCATCAGAAAGGGGCAGCTTTTTCAGCGTTTGGTACGCATCGCGGCGAAAATTTTCCAGCGTGCGGTTGTCCCACGCAGAAAGTTCCGGCCATTGTTCGGCATTCCAGGCCAACAGCAGTGTCCACAAAGCCTGCCAGTTGCCATTTTCATAGCCGCGCAGGTCATTTTTGTGGGTCATGGAGCCTTGGGGCGTGCGCATGAGATTCCATTGGGCCAGGTCGGGGTGGCTGTGGGCAGTGGGGCGGGGCAGTGGGTGCTTGAGTTGAATTTTGTGGCCAAGCTGGATGGCGTGCTGCCATTGGAAATTCCACCCTTTGGGGAGGGACATGGATTCGGTGGGGGCGGCATCGGAAACGGCCGTAAAAACAGCATAGAAATCCTGAATAGGACTGTTGCGATACATGATGACCACATCACCGGCTTTGGTGTTGGGGTTTGCACCCCAAATGAGCGGCTCAGGTGTGTCATCCAGCAGCTGCAGTTGGGTCTGGCTGCTGCCATCGGCCTGGTACAGCCAAAAATGCGTTTCACGAGCGGGTGTTTCTGGTTGGGCGGCTACTGGCGGAGCTGTCACCACAATTTCTTCTTCTTCTGGTTCTGCCGCTTCTTCTGTCAAAAATTCGTCGGCTGCCGCCTGCGGCGTTTCATTCAATGCTGCCAAAACTGCGGCCAGAGGCGGGTCATTTTCGCCCAGTTCAGCATGGGTCATGGCTTCGACGAGCATGGAAAAGCCTTCTTCCCGGTCTGTTTCGGCCAACGTTTTGGCAAAGTCAAACGCTTCGGCAAATTGGCCTGCCTGCACCAATGTTTGCAGGATGCCCAGCCTGCCGGGTCGCGCTGCCGGTTCGGCGGTGGCTTCTGTTGGCTGGGCGGGAGGGGTTACTTGTATGGTTACCGGCAGCAAGTCGCCAAACCAGATGCCGTCGTGCTGTAACTGCCATTGCGAGGTGTATTCGCCGGGTTCATCCGGGGCGGTGAGGTCAACGGTTATTTCCAGTGAGCGGCCTGCTTCTGCCAGCATGTCGCTGTTTTCGTTTTGGTAGTTTTGGACGGTATAGCTGAGGGTGTTGGAGAGCGGCTCGCCTTCTTTGTGGGCAATTTCAATGTCGCCCACAAACCAGTTGAAGCCGCTGGTGTTGCGAACACGCCATGATTTTTGAAAAGTTTCGCCGGGTTTGAGGCGTGCGCCGTCAGGGATGGTGATGTGGTTGACGAATTGGGCGTCGTATTCTGACGGTGCGGCAGCAGATGTGTCGGGGAGGGGGTCGCTGCTTTTGGTTAACGGCCGCTGCTGGGCAATGTTGGCGTACTCATTTTCAGTGACGGGGAGGCTTTGTTGGGCGATGTTACCGTAGTCTGACAGGTCTGGCAGGGGTGAAAATGGTTCGTCGGCGGGGTCGGTTTGAATGGCATTTTGGCTGGCACGAATGGGGATGTATTCGCCAATGGGGCTGCCGGTAATGGTTACGGCCGTGCCGCCGCGCAAAGTGGCGATGAGACGGCCGTCTCTGGCTGGCGATTCGCGCACATTGAGACCGTATTCTCCCACAATGCCCAGACTCCCTTTTTGTTCCAGGCCATCCGCCCAAACCCAGCCTTCTATTTCCTGACTGCTAACCAGGATGTTGTAGCTGGTGAGAAATTGGGGAATGCCAAAGTAGATGCCTTCCGGGTCTTCGCTTTGGAGAATGATGCGGGCATTGGAGACGGCCAGGTCGAGGGCTTCACCGGCGCTGATGGCCGTGTAGGTGCTGTTCCAAAAGGTGATGAATGGCTGTGGCGGCAGGCCGAGCGGCAGGGTAATGACGGTTGGGATGCCTTCGCTGTTGAGTTGGGTGGCAAAGGCGGGCAGGCTTTCTTGCCACTGCTGGCGGTTGGTGTTGGTGGCGGTGGGGGTGTTGAGCATGCAGGCGTAAACGGCCGTGTCTGCCAGTAAGGCGGCAAGCTGCCGGGGTGGAATGGCCTCTTCCGGTGTGAGCTGCAAGAGGGGCGTGCCGTCTTTTTCTAAACGGCCGTAACCGACCAGATGGAGGATTGTCGGCTGTAATTTTCGCATCATTTGTGCCAGTTCACGCAGGCTGCTGCCGGGTGACAGGGGCAAAATTTCCACATTGGCATAGCCGGATGTGCGTAGATCGCTGGTGGCGTTCATGAACAGTTCGGCTTGCTCATTTTGGTCGTAAAGAAGGTGCTCTGTCGGGGCTGCCAGTGCCAGCAGAATGTTGAGGTCGCGTTCCAGTGGTTTGGGCGTTATTTTGGGGGAGGGTTGTTGGTAGCGGATGAGTGTGGTTTTGGGGTCAAGTGTGAGGAAGAAACGGCCGTTGTGGAGATATTCCCAGGGTATGCGCCAGTTGTCACTGACCAGCCGGATGCGCATACCGCCAAATTGGCCGCGTTCAATGCGTGATTGTATCTCTTGCAAAAAGGGCTGCGCCGGTTCGGTAAAAAGGGCGTGGTAAAGTTCCTGACCAAAGCTGGCTAATTCACTGCTGGAGAGGTAGGCTGTTTTTTGGGTGATGTCGGCAAATTCGGGAGAAAGGTGAATGATTTCCGGGGTAGTTTCGCCCAGTTCGTCATTTTTGAATGTGGCTGTAAAGCTGTCTTCGGTTGTTTGCTGCAGATGGATGTCTAAATTGGTGAATTCGCGCGCGCTGGTATTTGCTTGGGACATTTTGGGATTCTCCACTTGTAGGCATTGGAATTGGGCAGTTTATGGTTTGATGATAGCAGAGGGGAACGGCCGTTGTCTAGCAGGCTGTCGGGAAAG
>CAZRIB010000278.1:0-5779 GCA_964600035.1 uncultured Ardenticatenaceae bacterium
TCCACCACCACATCCCCCGGCGACAGCACCACGCGCAAAACCAGGTCAATCAACTCATCCGCGCCCGCCCCGGCCATCAGCCGTTCCTTCGGCACGCCGGTAAACCCGCTCAGCGCCTCCCGCAGTTGGTTCGACTCCGGGTCCGGGTAAATATTGACATAAGCCAGATTCGCCAGCGCCGCCGCAGCCTTTGGCGACGGGCCATACGGGTTCTCATTGGCGTCCAGCTTCACAATCTCCGCCGGTTCTCGCCCCAGCCGTGCCGACAGCACGTCAAACGGCACAATCGGGATGTAAGGTTCCATCTCAGCAATTTCTGGGCGAATGAAACGTAAAACGTGATGCGTGATGCGTGAATCGTTCATGGTTGGAATCCTCAAGATTTTATGCTAAACTTGTACAAGATAATGTACAAGGTGGTGTAAAAATGGAAGCAATTAGCATTTCCGAAGCGCGTAAACGGCTTTTTGAACTGCGGCAGC
Source organism: uncultured Ardenticatenaceae bacterium (assembly GCA_964600035.1). Taxonomy (GTDB): domain Bacteria; phylum Chloroflexota; class Anaerolineae; order Promineifilales; family Promineifilaceae; genus CAZRIB01. The sequence continues at coordinate 483 of CAZRIB010000278.1, forward strand.
AGGTGGTAGAAGATAATGACCGGGTGATTATGACCCACAAGCAGGGCAACGTTGTCCTTATTTCCATGGATGAATGGGAAGCGTACCAGGAAACGATGCGCCTGCTAAATGACAAGGCGGCGCTGCGGGCTTTGGTCGCCTCTTTCGATGCCCATGACGCCGGTGAAACCGAAGGCAAAACACCCGAAGAAATTTTCGCTGACCTGTCATGAGCTGGAAAATCCTCATTTTGCCCAAGGCGGAAGCAGACCTGGCGTGGTTTCGTCGTCATAACCACAAGTTGTACCTGAAATGCTTTGACCTGGTGCGCGATCTGGCCAACGATCCACGTCAAGGCATTGGCAAGCCGGAACGGTTGAAACATTTTGAGCGTGAGGTCTGGTCGCGCCGCGTATCCCATGAACACCGCCTGATTTACGTCATTTATTCCCAAGAAGAGCAAATCGAAATCGTCTCCTGCAAGTCTCATTACGAAGGGATTGTCTAAATCTCTAATCTCCAGTCTCCAATCTCTTGCTTGCTGCGTTGGCATGTGCTGTTAGCCCCTCGGCGCGTGCGATTTGGGCAGCAACCGGACTGAGGCGGGCGGAGGTGGCATCGTCGAGCTGGATGATGCTGCTGATTTTGACGAAATCGAGTACGTTGAGCGGGGAGGCGAACCGCGCTGTGCCGCTGGTGGGCATGACGTGACTGGGGCCAGCGACGTAATCCCCCAGCACTTCAAAGCTGCGTTCGCCGATGAAGAGGCCGCCAGCGTTGGGGATTTTGTCGGCGTACTGCGCCGGGTTGGCGGTGGCGATGCAGGTGTGTTCGGCGGCGTAGTCGCTGGCCAGACGGCACGCCTCGTCGAGATCGGCCGTTAGCACAATGCCACCCCGGTTTTGCAGTGATTGGGCGATGATGCCCGCCCGGCTGAGGCGTTCCATTTGCTGGCCGACTTCGACCTGGACGGCTTCGGCCAACTGGCGGGAGGGGGTGAAAAGGATTGCCGTTGCCAGGGGGTCATGTTCTGCCTGTGCCAGCAGGTCGGCGGCTACCCAGGCGGGATTGGCGGTTTTGTCGGCGACAACGGCCGTTTCCGTTGGCCCATACAACCCGTCAATCCCCACAATGCCATACACCTGCCGCTTCGCCAGCGTGGTAAACAACCCTCCCGCCCCCACAATCTTGTCTACGCGGGGGACAGATTCCGTGCCAAAGGCCAGCGCCGCCACCGCCTGTGCCCCGCCCAGCGTGATCACCGTCTCAATGCCGCAAATCTGCGCCGCCGCCAGAATCACGTCGGGCACGGTGCCGTCTTTGGCGGGCGGGGTGGCAACGACGATTTCCGGCACGCCCGCCACCTGCGCCGGAATGACAGCCATGAGCAGGGAGGAGGGCAGGGGGGCTGTGCCGCCGGGCACGTAGACGCCGACGCGCCGGATGGGGGTGACGCGCTGTCCCAGCACGCCGCCCAGCTCGGTGGTGGTCCAGTTGGGCAGGGGCTGTTTTTCGTGGAATTGGCGGATGCGGCGGGCGGCAAAGCGGAGGGCGTCGGCTAATTCGGTGGGGATGCGGGAAACGGCCGTTTGCACCTGCTCCTCTGCCACCTGCAAAGCTGCCAACTGCACGCCGTCAATTTTTAGCGTCCAATCTTTCAGGGCGGCATCCCCTTTTTGCCGCACGTCGCGCAGGATGTGGGAGACGGCCGTTTCCGGCGTCGCTCCCCGGCCAAACAACCGCTCCAGACTGGCCCTCAGCGCCGGTGGAATCTCCGGCTCCAGCGCCATCTCCCGCCGCAAAATGGTTTGTTGTGCTTCTTGAACTGTGAAAAGTTTAATCATCATTTACCTCGTGAAACGTAAAACGTGAAACGTGATGTCTATTCACCCAATCACCTTGTCACCCAATCACCTTGTCACCCCTTCACCCAACGCTGCCAGCATCGCCTGGTAACGCGCTGGTTCTTCCTCAAAAATGTAAGTCAACGGCGACACGATGACGCCGCTGCCGCCGATGGCGCGCAGTTCGGCGATGGCCGCCACCAAATTTTGCTTGCGCACGACGATGCTGATGGAAAACCAGCTTTGCTCGCCGCCGTCGGGCGGGATGACCGGGGCGATTGTTGGCCCTTGCAAGCCGCCGATGTGGGGCTGGGCGGCCATTTGCCGGGCGATGGCCTGGGGCGAGCTGCCGCGGATGTTGGCGATGACCAGATAGGAACCGGCGGCGCGGAGATGGGCTTCGATGTACTCCAGCAGTTGCCGGGCGACGGCCAGCGCATCCGGGCGGGTTTGCAGGGCTTCCCGGTTGGCGATGAGGCAGGCCTGCGAGCGCAAAATTTCGCCGTCGTCCAGTGGGCGCAGGTGGTTGTCGCGCAGGGTGGTGCCGGATGAGACTAAATCGGCGATGAGGTCGGCGTAGCCGATGGCGGGGGCGATTTCCAGCGTGCCTTCGGCGTTGATGAGCTTGAAGTTGGGCACGCCTTGTTTTTCCAGGAATCGGCGGGTGGCGCGGGGGAATTTGGTGGCGATGCGCAGGAAACGGCCGTCTTCCGCTAACTGCTCTGCCCATGCCTTCAAATCGGCCACCGTGCGCACGGGCTGTTCTTCCGGCACAGCCAGATTCAGCGTGCAGGGGCCAAATCCCAGTTCATCGTGCAGGGTGAGGATGGGCTGATCGCCGTTGATGTTGCCCTTCTCTGCCAGCACGTCCAGGCCGGTGATGCCAAAGTCCACACTGCCCTGGCGCACGCCAACGACAATATCGCCGGGGCGCTGGAAGAGGACGGTGACGCCGGGCAGGGCGGGCAGGCTGGCGGCGTATTGGCGCGGGTTGGGGCGGGACACTTTCAGTCCGCAGGCGGCCAAAAATTCCAGTGCGCCGCTTTGCAAAATGCCCTTGCTGGGAAGGGCGAGTCGGATGTCGGTTCGGGTCATGGTTCCTCCGTTTTTCGTGTTCCGTGTTCCGTGTTCCGTGTTCCGTAATCCGTAATCCGTAATCCGTAATCGGCATACGGCATACGGTTTACGGATTACGGTTCACGGATTACGGTTCACGGTTTGCGGGAATAAAAAAACCCTCCCCAGGTTGCTGAGGAGGGTTGTGAATAACCTCGTCTAGATGCGCCAAAACGCCTCAACCTGGGTGCGGGTTGCGGGAGAAATGGTGGTGGGTGTGGTGGGTATTGTTTTGACGCATGTTCATAACGGCGAGGAGTGTAGCATAGGGGTTACATATGGTCAACAGATTGAATTTAAGAGTTGAGCTTTGACTGTTTTTTATAATCCACCATCTTTGCAGTTTTCAAAAAAGCACAATAAGGGACGCAGATTAACGCTGATTTTTAGGATTATGTCAATATAATTGCGAGATGATCTGTGTTAATCATGAAAATCTGCGTTCAAACCTGAAAAGTGCAAACATAGTGATAATCAATGATGGCTATGTTCATGATGAAAATTGCATATAGTGATTTGAATGTGTTTGAAATGATGCTTTGGTCATGTACGGCCGTTTGGTAACAGGTATAATGTTGGCGGTGGTACAACGAGTAAAAGGTTGGTGTGGTCAAGATGAATGAATTTGCCAGCGTGAATTACCAAACGGCCGTTAACGAGTTTCGCAGGCTGAGACGGCAAGCCGCCATGCAGCAGCTCTTGGCCCGGTTGAATGGGCGCTCTGCTGATTTACTGGACTACAACCTTGTGGTAGACCAACTTCAGGTGCTGGCCAAGGAAGATTTGGGGGTGCAGGAAATTCCGCTGGCGGCCATTGTAGGCAGTGTCGGCCGCGGCCAGGATTATACGCGCGACTTTTTACCCAGGAAGGATAGTGATGAAGCGCGCTGGGTGGGGATTAAAACGGCCGTTTTGGAAATGAAAGGCATCCCCCCCATTGATGTGTACAAAATTGGTGAAGTCTACTTTGTCAATGACGGCAACCATCGCGTCTCTGTAATGCGCCATTTGGGAGCAGAAACCATCACTGCCCACGTAACGGCCGTGCAGACAAAAATGCCGCTCACACTGGAAGATGACAATGACGAAATTGCGGCCAAAATGCGCTACTTGCAATTTCGGGAGGAGCTGCACCTGGATGAAATTTGCCCCAGTGCCGACCTGACTATGACCTACACCGGCGAATATGAACATTTGCTCGCCCAGATTGAAGCCCACCGTCAGGAAATGCAGGCCGAAAGTGAAAAGCCGCTGCCATTTGCTGATGTGTTTTTGGACTGGTACGAGATGCAGTACATGCCAGTGGTAGAGATGCTGCAAAAACACGGGTTGACAGCCAATTTCCCCCGGCGCACACCCACAGATTTGTACATGCTTGTTTCGGAGCATCGGGCTGAGCTGGAGGAGGCGCTGGGATGGGACGTGGATACGGTAACGGCCGTTGCCCATTTAACCGCCCCGCCCAAACAACAGCCCCTGCCAGAACGTTTGCTCGATGCCGTGATTCCCATTGAACTGGAAGATGGCCCGGAACCCGGCCAATGGCGCAAAACACGTCCCGCCATGCGCGACTACAAATACCTCTTTTCCGACATTTTGGTGGCGCTGCGTGGCCGCCCCACCGATTGGCCAATGCTGGACACGGCCGTTGACATTGCCCGCCGCGAAAAAGGCCGGATTCATGGCCTGCATGTGGTGCAAGATGCAGAACTGATTGACAACGCGTTAACCCGGCGCATTCAAGCCGTTTTCGACAGGCGGCTGGAAAATGCAGGCATACGGGGCAACCTGGTTGTGGATACCGGCGGTGTCGCCGAAACCATCATAAAGTGGTCAACATGGAATGACTTGATGGTGGTTGGCTTGAACAACCCGCCAGATGCCCAACCTTTGAAACGGTTGGGGTCGGGCATTATTCGGGTCATTCAGCGCAGCCCCATTCCGGTATTATTTGTTCCCAATGGGTGCAAGTCGCCGTTGAACCGGATGCTGCTTGCATACGATGGCAGTCCCAAGTCGGATGAGGCGTTGTTTGTTGCCACGTATATGGGGATGCGCTGGCGTACGGCCGTTACCGTTGTCACCGTCGAAACCGATTACACCTCATCCGCAGCCATTGACCGGGCGCGCGCCTATCTGGAACGGCACAATGTGACTGCCCAATACGTCGTCCGCAGTGGAAAAATAGCCGAGGCAGTGCTGGAAACGGCCGCATCCCGTAACGCCAACTTCATCGTCATGGGCGGCTTTGGCTTTCGCCCCGTCATGCACATGATGCTGGGCAGCACCGTAGACCGGGTTTTGCGTGAATATAAAAAGCCCATTCTGGTGTGCAGATGATTAAATAACGGGGTGGCT
>CAZRIB010000279.1:0-5771 GCA_964600035.1 uncultured Ardenticatenaceae bacterium
TGTCACCCTGTCACCCTGTCACCCTGTCACCCTGTCACCCTGTCACCCTGTCACCCTGGGGGCTATTTTGCAGCAAGGATGAGTAATGTCAAGTCATCAAAGGGGGGTGCGCTGCCGGTAAATTGGTCAACGGCCGTTACCACCGCATCCACCATCCCCTGAGCCGACAAGCCACCATATTTTGCCACAACTTGCACCAATCGCTTACTGCCAAACATTTCATTCTCCAAATTCTCAGCATCCGGCAAGCCGTCACTAAACAACACCAGCCTGTCGCCCGGCTTCAGTTGAATTGTCTGCTCCGACAATGTCAGCTCCGGCAGCATACCCAGGAAACGGCCGTCGCCCGGCAAAGCCAGCACCCCACCCCCCGGACGATACAACAGCGGCCTGTCATGCGCCGCCCGAACATACACCAACCGCCCACTGGGAAGATGCAGCACCCCATAAAAAGCTGTCACAAACACATCAGCCTGCGCCGAAATAGCCAAAAGCCCCTCATGCACCATCTGCGCCACCACAGACGGCGAAAGCGACTGGCGGCTCTCCTGCAAAAACAACGTGCGTGCCACCGCCATAAACAACGCTGCGTGAACCCCCTTATCCGCTACATCCGCAATCAAAATACCCACATGCTCATCATCCAAAACCACCACATCATAAAAATCACCCCCTACCTGATGTGCCGGTTTCAGAGCAGCCGCAAAACCATAATCAGGAAAATCCGGCAAAACGGCTGGCAGCAAACTCCGCTGCATGGCGGCGGCCACCTCCAACTCCTTTTCCATCCGTTCCTTTTCAACCAATTCGGCCTGTGCTGCTCGCAATTCTGCCAAAGCCTGCTGCAAAGCCTGATTTTTGGCTGTCAAATCCTCAATGGCACTGCGATCCAGCCGCCGGGTACTGCCCAAAACCTGCCGCAAAATGGCATAAGCAACGGCCGGACTGGATTCCACAACGGCATCAAACGTCGCCTCATCAATTTCCAGCACTGTTGTCTCTTGCAATGTGGTGCACGTCGCCATGCGGGGTGAATTGTCAATGAGCGCCATTTCACCAAACATCTTCTTGGGGCCGATGGTTGCCAACAAGCGCTCCTCGCCATCTTCCAACCGTTGGGTAACGGCAACATGCCCCTCTACCACAATGTACAACACCCGGTCAGACTCTCCCTGGCGAATCAATTTTGTGTTTGCAGGATAGGTAACCGCACGGGCAACCCGCCGCAGCACGGCCAGTGTGTCCTCATCTACCCCTGCAAAGACGGTTTGCAGCACCAATGTACGTTGAACACTCATTTTTCTGTCCTTTTAGCGGCTCAGTAGACCCAAATTTTCGCCACAAATTTCACGAATGACACGAAAGGTACGACCGCATTCAATCGTGGTTTGCCTATCACCAACGATTGAAATCATTGGCTATAACCAAAAAGTACGTTAAAACGTACTAAACGTTATTAACCCGTTTCAACGGGTTTCTAATTGCAGCAGGGCATTTCAATGCCCATGCACTACCACGATTAATGTAGCGTTACCACACGAAAAACAGGCTTTTAATTCGTAAAATTTGTGTGATTCGTGGCAGATTCTGTACCTTTTGAGACTGGGTTATCAGGTATTGGGAATCTGGTTACCCTGTCACCCTGTTGCCATGTAGATGTGCCAGCAGTTTGTCAATGGGCCAGGTGTTGACAACGGAAACGGCCGTTGCCCAACCACGCTGCGCCGTCGCCACCCCAAAATGACGCAGCCCAAAATGATCCACATGATGGGCATCCGTATTAATTGCCAGCAGCACACCCAACTCCACAGCCCGCCGCACATGCACATCACGCAAATCCAGCCGGGAGGGGTTGGCATTAATCTCCAAAATCGTGCCCGTCTCCGCCGCGGCCGCCAGCACCACATCCATGTCCAGGTCTGCGCCCGGCCTGTCGGGCAGCAGCCGCCCCGTCGGGTGGGCAATCATATCCACATGCGGGTTGTGGATGGCATTCAGCAAACGGCGGGTCACTTGCTCACGCGGCTGGCTCAGGCTGGTGTGCAAACTGGCAATCACAAAATCCAGTTCCGCCAGCACCTCATCTGGATAATCCAGAGAACCGTCAGCCTTTATTTCCATCTCCGTGCCATGCAAAATGGTAAAGTCCGGGCCGATGGTCTCATTGGCGGCTGCCACCTCTTTGGCCTGGGCGCGCAGCCGCTCCACAGAAAGGCCATTGGCAATGCCCAAACTGGCGGAATGGTCGGTAATGGCGATGGCTTTCAGGCCGCTGGCTTTGGCCGCCTGTGCCATTTCCAAAATAGACATTTTGCCATCTGACCAGGTGGTGTGCATGTGCAGGTCGCTCTGGATGTCGGCAAGCCGGATGAGTTGGGGCAGTTTTCCGGCGAGGGCGGCTTCAATTTCGCCGCGATTTTCGCGCAGGGTGGGCGGGATGTAGGGCAGGCCGAGTGTTTGGTAAACGGCCGTTTCCTCTGCACACAAAATCTCCTCCCCACCAGCCACAGGCGTAAAAGCATGCTCATTCAAACTCAACCCCTGCTTCAACGCCAACTCCCGCAGCCGCACATTATGGTCTTTGCTGCCCGTAAAATAAGAAAGCAGCGTCCCCCACCGCGCCAAAGGCAGCACACGCAAATCTACCTGAATGCCATTCAGCAGCAGCACCGATGATTTTGTCGGGCCATGTCCCAACACCGTTTCCACTCGCGGCATGGCGACAAAATAGTCCATAATTGGGGCGGCATCTTCGGCGGCAACCAGCAAGTCGATGTCGCCGATGGTTTCACGCATACGGCGCAGTGACCCGCCAACGGCCGTTTTCACCACACCAGGCAAAGCGGCCAGTTCGGCCAAAATTTCTTGTGCCAAAGGCCAGGCTGTGCCCAAGGGGGTACGGCCGTCTCCATGCCGTGCCAGTGCCTCAACGGCCGTTATAATGCGTGCTTCCGACTTTTTGCCCAGGCCGGGCAGTTGGCTTAATTTGCCTTCACGGGCAGCGGCCGTTAACTCCGCCAACGTCGTGACCCCTAACTGCTCATAAATCTGCTTCACCCGCTTAGGCCCCAACCCATCAACCCGCAGCAGCTCCACCAAAGAAGGCGGCACATCCGCCGCCACCTTCTCATAAAACGCCAGCTTACCCGTCGTCAACATCTCTTCAATTTTATCTGCCAGCGTCTGGCCAATACCGGGAATCTCCGTCAGCCCCCCTTCGGCATAAATCTGGTTAATATCGCGCCCCAACTCAGCAATACTTTCTGCCGCCCGCCGGTACGCCAAAACCCGATGCACATTGTCCCCACGAATAGCCAACATATCGGCCACCCGGGCAAACATGGCCGCCACCTCACGGTTATTCATACACAATTATCTCCCTTACTTACTGGAAAATGGATAATGGATAATGGAAAATTGCACAGTCAATCTCCACGCACCAATCCCCTAATCTCCAAATCTCTAACCAAAATTGTACCAGCTTCCCGCAATAAAGCGTGTTGAGCCAAATTTCAAGTCGTTGACCCGGCAACGAAAAGTGGCAAAAAAGTGACCTTTTCCTGTAATTTCAGTTTGTCACTGGTAAAAATCATGCTAACATTGGCGCGTAGTTCTGTCCATCGAAGCTAACTTCGCACCTATTTTTACCCACATATACCCATCTCAAAAGGAGGAGACCTATGAGACGAAACAAGTGGTATTTACTCATCGCCCTACTTCTGCTGCTCGGTTTGGTTTTGGCGGCATGTTCAAGTGGCGGAACAGAAGAACCGGCTGCTGAAGAACCGGCAGCGGAGCAACCTGCTGCCGAAGAACCGGCCGCTGAACAGCCCGCCGCAGAAGAACCGGCCGCAGAACAGCCCGCCGCAGAAGAACCGGCCGCAGAACAGCCCGCCGCTGAACAGCCTGCCGCTGAAGAGCCTATGGCGTTTGAGCCAATGATGGTTGCCGCAGAAAATTGTGACTACGGCGGCAAAATTAGCTCAATTGAAGCCAAGGATGAACTCACAGTGGTCTTTAATCTGTGCAAGCCAGACCCGGCGTTCCTGGCTAAAGTGGCCTTTACGCCCTTTGGTATTCAACCGGCAGAATGGATTGCTGAAACAGGCGGCACAGGCCAATTGCTGGAGCACCCCATTGGTACTGGCCCGTACATGGTTGAAGAGTGGGTTCGTGGCGATTCTATTATTTTCCGTCGCTTTGATGATTATTGGGGAGAACCGGCAAAAGCAGAAACGGCCGTACTCCGCTGGAATCAGGAAGGCGCAGCCCGTTTGCTGGAACTGCAAGCTGGCACCGTTGACATGATTACCAATGTCAGCCCTGACGATTTTGAAACCGTTAAAGCTGACCCCAATCTGGTCTTGCTGCCCAGTGCAAATCCGAACGTTTTGTACCTGGCTATGACCAACACGTTTGAACCGTTCAACGATGTCAACTTCCGCAAAGCCATCGCCATGGGTATTGACCGGCAGCGTATTGTGGACAACTTCTACCCCGAAGGCTCCACAGTGGCTGACTACTTCACACCCTGCACCATTCCCAATGGCTGCAATGGTGAACCCTGGTACGACTTCGATGTAGAAGCGGCCAACGCCTTGCTGGACGAAGCTGGCTATCCAAAGAACGATGAAGGTATCCGTCTGGAAACAGCCATCTACTACCGTGATGTGTTCCGCACTTACCTGCCAGAACCAAACGTGGTAGCGGTTGAATTCCAAACACAGCTTTTGGAAAATCTGGGCATCAAAGCAGATGTGGTTGTGATGGAATCTGGTGAATTTATTGCCGAATCCACCGACGGTAACCTGGATGGGTTCTACCTGTTGGGTTGGGGCGCGGATTATCCGCATGTCACCAATTTCCTGGACTTCCACTTTGGGCGTAACAACCCGCAGTTTGGCGATCCGTTCCCGGAAATTTATGAACCGCTGGAAGCCGCTTCCCAAATTGCTGATGTAAATGAAGCTGCTCCACTGTACGAACAGGCGAACAATGCTATTCGTGAGTTAGTGCCGATGGTTCCGATTGCACACGGTGCGGCTGCCGATGCAGCGCTGGCTTCTGTGCAAGGGGCTTATGTGCCGCCATTTGGCGCAACGAATTTTGCACTGCTTGACCCCGGCAAGGACACGCTGGTATTCATGCAGAACAATGAGCCTATCAGCCTGTACTGCGCTGATGAGACAGATGGTGAGTCGTTACGGCCGTGTCAGCAGGTAGTAGAAACTTTGCTGCAATACGGTACAGATACCGGCGAAACCTTCCCGGCATTGGCAACAGAATGTACCAGCAATGAAGACGCCACCGTCTGGACATGCAACCTCCGCGAAGGTGTCTTGTTCCATGATGGCTCTACACTGGATGCCAATGACGTGGTTGCCTCATGGGCGGCTGGCATTGATGCTCAAAATCCATATCATGTCGGTAACACGGGTGGGTTCGATTACTTCTCTTACCTGTGGGACGGCCTGATGAACGCTGACCAGTAAGTTGATTTAATAAACTGGCAAATTATCTATCTGGATGATTGCCAGTTTTAAGGGGGATGGCGTGAGATGCCTCCGCCATCTCCCCTTTTTATATCAAAATGATGGTCAAGAAACGGCCGTAAATGAAAACAAGAAAGTGATTTGAATGAGAAAGACAATGGTTCTCTATATCAAATCTCTTTGGCTTACATAAAACAAAATAAAATATACACAATACCCAACTCACGAAAAATACCTTAATAAAATAACGAAAAACCACAACAAAAGAAGGAAGCCGTC
>CAZRIB010000280.1:0-5765 GCA_964600035.1 uncultured Ardenticatenaceae bacterium
CTCCTAATCTCCCAATCTCCAATCTCCCAATCTCCTAATCTTCAATCTCCAATCATCATGAACCCTCCCCCCTTTCCAGCGGATTATTCACCGTAATCACGCGCCCGGTACGGGTAACCCGGAACTCCCAAAAGCCCGACCGTTTTTGTGGGGCGGCTGGCTGTCCCAATGCGCCCTGGGGCAGCACATGGGCAGCAGTCCCCAATGCTTGAACGGTGTTGGCAGCGGCTGCGGCCATTCCGGGGCGGCTCTCATTATCGCCAAAGGTATGCCGGTCTAGCAGCACCACACTGGTGGGCATTCCCCCGCGTGTCAGGGCAGCCAATGACGGCAGCCAGTCGTCGCCTATGTTGGGGGTTATGATAACGGCCGTTGCCCCCCGATAATGTCGCTGTCTGGCACTTTGCCCCAAATCTTGCAGGGCGCGGGCAAGCGTCACCTGCCCATTGGCCTGCACCACAGCCAGCAGCCGCAGCAGCCGCCACAACTGCCCTTGTCCCATTCCCGGCGGCACAATGCGCGGCGGCTGGCCATACAGCGCCAGCCCCACTGCCCGGTTTTGGCGGATGGCTCTGGCCGCCAGCGCCGCCGCCAGCAGCACGCTGTGTTCTTCTGTGCCGTCCGGGCCGTGCCCCACGTGAACGCGCTGTTCCATGTCGAGCAGCAGCCATAAATCACCGGCTGCATCCTGGTCAAATTCGCGGGTAAAGAGGGTGTCGCGGCGGGCGGTGGTTGGCCAATGTATCCAGCGGAAGGGGTCTTGGGGATGGTAGCGGCGCACGGTGGCGGCGTGGGTGGTGGCGTGTGGGGCGCGTTTGTGGGTGGTTATACGGCCGTTGCTGCTGCCTGCGGGCAGTGGTATGGGGAGACGGCCGTAAACTGGTGGATGAATCACCACCTCCTGGCTAACCTCATACCGCTTGACAACCGTAAAAATGCCAAACGGATCGCCGCACTGCACCTGCCAGGGGCCAAGTTGGAATACACCGCGCTGCTGGCAAATGGCCGCTCTGCGCCAGCGCACCTGCCCCTGCGCCCCCAAACTTTGCACCACAGAGGCATCATATCCCGGCACGGTGGACTCATCTATCAGGGCTGCCCACAGTGCCGGAACCGGACTGGTGTTTACCAGCTCAAACTGTTCACTCAGCCGGTCCCCCACAGAGACCCAGCCAAAGCGAAGGTGGCGTGTGGCCTGCACATGCCGTGCCAGCAGCCGCGCCCAGCCGTACGCCAGCCCGATTAACCCGCCCACGCCCAGCAAAAACGCCGTCCAGACTTTGTCTGGCAGTAAAAAAGCTGCCACCAGCGCCAAACCCAACAACGCCAGCGGCAGCCTGCTTTGCAAACGAATTTCCACCTGCGGCTTTTCCATGCCGCCATTTTACAACAATATCCCGCGCCCAAACATAACGGGTAACACACGTCGGGGGTAGGGGAGAGCCGTCGGTTCGCCCCTGTACAAAATGATGATACGCCTGGGTAGGGGCACGGTGCACCGTGCCCCTACAACACCGTGCCCCTACAACAAATGCCATCACGTAGGGGCGGGACGGGTGGGAAACCCGTACAATGAAACAAATGGCGATGCCCCACCCGCTTCACCCAAAAATCACAAACCCCATCACGCAGGGGCGAGCCGTCGGTACGCCCTAACAAAATGATGATACGCCTGGTAGGGGCACGGTGCACCGTGCCCCTACGACTGAGGTGGAAACGGCCGTTATTGGGTGAGTTCGGGTCGTCAGTGGTGCAGGATTGATGTGACGCCTGAAAAGTAGACATGAAAATAACTCGGAATCAACACAAACAATGGGATCAGAGGAAATTATGTCGAAATCAGGAAAACAACACACAGCATCAGGGATTTATTCATTGAGCCCTCTTTTTATTAAAGCAACTCAGGATTACACCTATGATCAAACCTAATACAGCTCCTGAGAATCCCGGTAAGAAGTTTCCTCCCAAAAGTAATTTATCGGGAAATTTGCTGTTAAGAATGCCGTTAAGTGCACTTCCAAAACTGCCGAGAATACTTCCCGAAATTATTCCTACGGATATACTTACAACAGTTTTTTGCCCAACTCCCAAGCTGGCACCTAATAATGCCCCAACAATAATCCTCCCCCAATATCCGCCAAATTGTGATCCCAACAATAAACTTATTGTGATTCCTATGACAGCGCCGCCTAACCTACTTGCTGCATCAACCGGGTTTAAGTAGGTCCTCAGCCTATCATTAAAGATGCACAAAATAATGATTGTACCGATAACCATCAAAATGGTTACCCAATTGGAAATAGTGTTAAGATTCATCAGGCTTTTCTTAATCTTGAAATCCCAGGGGAAATTTATTGAACTTTGTTCCCATAATTGAGTGCAGCCTCTCCCGTTCGCGATAACCTTGGATGTCAAATTTCACAAGCAATTTACCCCCCGCCTTGTCGTTGAAATTGATGGAAAATTGAAGATGAGATTGGAAATTGGAATTGAGGATATTATAGCGTAAGATGGGCTGGTTTTGGGCAGGGGGTTTGGCGATATGATAACGGCCGTTTCCACCAGACTTGTTCCTGAATAAATTAGTCACGGATTAACGCGGAAAACACGTCTGCCTCCCAAAAATCAATTTCAACCATTTACGAACAACTACTATATAATGGCCGCCAACATAGACACAGCATCATCTCTGTGTTGGTAAATAACAAATTACTCGCAGCATTCAGGAATTAAATATGGCAAAGCAGAGCAACCAAATATATGTTATTGGGCACATTAACCCGGATACAGATTCGATAGCGGCGGCAATGGGCTACGCATGGCTGCTGCAAGACAAAACAGAAGAGACCGTTATTGCGGCGCGGGCAGGCCAGTTGAACCCGCAAACAACATGGGTGCTGGACAGATTGGGGCTGGAGCCGCCTGTGCTTTTGCCGGATGCGTCGCCCCGTTTTGAGTCCATTGCCCACCGGATGGATACAACAACACCGGACAGGCCGCTGCGTGAGGTGTGGGCTATTGCCAACCGCACGGGCGGGGTCGCACCGGTCATTAATGAGGATGGCACGCCGTATGGGCTGGTGACGGTGTTGAGTCTGTTCCGGCTGCTGCAGCAGTCTGTAGGGGCACACCCGCGCCGAGAGCAGATGCAGTTGTCGGAGATTATGGATTTGCCAAGCCGGGAGGCGTGTGACACAGGTGTGCCGCGTTTCCAGGCAAACGGCCGTATCCGGGATGTGCTGCCCCGTATTTTGCATGAAGAACGGACAGAGTTTTGGGTGGTGGATGAGAACGGCCGTTACGTGGGTGTTTGCCGCCAGCGAGATGCCCTAAACCCGCCCCGGCTGCGGCTGGTGCTGGTAGACCACAACGAGCAGGGACAGGCGCTGGGCGCACTGGACGAAGCCGATCTGCTGGAAATTTTAGACCATCACCGCCTGGGCAACCCAACCACCCGCCGCCCCATCCGCTTTACGGTAGATGTGGTGGGGTCAACCTGCACCCTCGTTTCCGAGCGCATCAGCGAAGCCGGATTGAGCGCGCCGCCAGCATTGGCCGGTCTGCTGCTGGCCGGTCTCATTTCCGACACCCTCCTGCTGACGTCACCCACCACTACGGAGCGGGACAAATTGGCCGCCGAGCGGTTGGGGCGATGGGCATTTGTCGGCGGGGCGCCGCTGGCTGGCGAGACACTGCAATCTTTTGGTGAAAAGGTGCTGCAATCTGGTGCTGGTCTCTCGTCCCGAGAGCCGGAAGCCATTGTCACAAGTGACTTCAAATTGTATGAAGCAGGCGGACAAAAATTTGGTGTGTCACAGGTGGAAATTACCAACCGGAACCAGTTGGCCGAGCATTTGGCCGGCTTGCGCGATGCGTTGATGAAAGTACGGGATGCCAACGGTCTGGATTTTGCCGTGCTGATGGTGACCGATGTGGTGCGGCGGGGCAGCCGGTTGGTGCTAACGGATGAAGTGCCGCAGCTAGACCAGCTTCCTTTTTCCCGCCGGGAAGATGGCACGCTGGAGGCAGACGGTGTGGTTTCACGCAAGATGCAGCTATTGCCCATGATTTTGAGTGCGTTAGAGGGTTAGTACTCAGTCACATGTGAAATGAGGGATTAGATTGGTTCAATCTCCAAGATTGAACCAATCTTTGTATCCGTATTCCGTAATCAGTGCGCTCTACCTCTGGTAACTTTGTCGGAAAACGGTATACGAACTTCGGGTTACGTGTGCTATTGTGTGGGGCTTGTTTGGGTGATGGTTGTTGGTTGTTGGTTGTTAGGTATTGGTTGTTGGGCAGTTGTTTTGGAGGAATTGATGATGGATATTTCGCGTGTTTTCCGTTCGCAGTACCATGCGGCTTTGGACATGATGGCGCAGGTGATTGAGGCGTGCCCGGATGATTTGTGGCTGGATACGGCCGAATCGTCACCATTTTGGCGTGTGGCATACCACGCTTTGTTTTACGTGCATTTATATTTACAGCCAACGGAAGCAGATTTTGTGCCCTGGGCAAAGCATTACCATGAGGTGCACTATTTAGGGAAAAAGGATTGGCGCGCAGGGTTGGACGAGGCACGGCCGTATACCCGGCAAGAAGTGTTGGACTATCTGGCTTTTTGCCATGATCAGGTCGATGCCATTGTGCCGGGCCTGGATTTTCATGGGGAATCGGGATTTTCATGGCTGCCGTTTTCCAAGCTGGAGACCCAAATTTACAACATCCGCCATTTGCAGGGCCATGTGGGCGAGCTGGCACACCGGCTGGATGTCATTGGTATTGAAACGGGGTGGGTTGGCCGAAGGGTTTTGGAAGAGGAGTCGTGAGCCGTAAGCCGTGAGCCGATTACGGCTTACGGACAACGGCTTACGGCCTATGCAGGGAGGCGGCGGCTTTTTGGCAGAGAGCGTCTCCCCCGGCGGCCAGCCAGGCCTGGATGGTGGGGCTTTGTGTGAGTCCGGCGTCCAGGTCGCGCAAGATGCCGGATGCCCATTGATGATACCGTTTTGTTTCTTCTGGCCAGGTGGCTGGTGGGGAAACGGCCGTGCCGTGGCCGCCATTGTATCCCGCAAAAGCCAGCGCCGGGTCGCCAAATTGAGCAATTCCTTCCGCAAAATAAGCCAGGCCTCGCCGGGCATTTGTGTCCGGGTCTAACATATTTTCGCCGTCTGCAAAGTGGAACGGCATCACCTGAAACAAGCCTTGTGCGCCAGCACCAGAAACAGCTTGTGCCCATCCGCATGATTCAATTTGCATAATCAACGCCACGTGATTGGGGTTCAGATTAAACTGGGCTGCCCAGCGCGTAATATCGGCTGACCATGCCTGTACCTCCGGCGTGAAGATGGGGGAGATGGCGGTTGGCGCTGTTTTGGCAGTGTGGGTGAATACGGCCGTTTTTTGCGGCGTGGTCTGTTCGGCACTGGCCTCATTGTTCTCTTGCCCGGCGGCCAGCACAGGGCGCAAAGAAGCCAGTCCCAGAATAACGGCCGTGACCATTGCCAACAGCAGCGGCACACGCAGCGCTATCATCCGGTTGGTGGAAAATGGGTCGTTCATCATTGGTTTTGCCGTAAGCGTGAGCCAGCTTTGGTATCTGTATTCAGTAATCCGTTATCCGTTTTCCGTGTACGTGGCCTTTGATCCTTTCGTCGAAAAACGGCATACGGACTTTGGGTTATGTGTGCTAGTGCCTTGTAAAGTAAATTTTTTACACATTTTTAGGACACAGATTAACGCGGATGACACGGATTTTTAGCTGA
>CAZRIB010000281.1:0-5732 GCA_964600035.1 uncultured Ardenticatenaceae bacterium
TTATGAATTATGAATTATGAATTACGTCCGGTAATCGGCGTTGATGGCGACGTATTCGTGGGTGAGGTCGCTAGTCCACACGATGGCACGGCCGTTTCCTGCACCCACTACCAGCTTCACCTTAATGTCGTGTTCGGCAAAAATAGCGGCGGCATCTGCTTCTGCGTAATGGGTAGGCGTGCCCTGGGCAACCAATTGTAACGTAACGGCCGTTCCCACTCCAATCCACAAATCCACCACATCCTGATTAAAAGCCACGCCTGCCCGGCCTGCCGCCGCCAAAATACGCCCCCAATTGGCATCACTGCCGGCAAACGCCGTTTTCACCAATGGCGATGTGGCGATGGTGTTGGCGATGGCGTGTGCGGCCGTATCGTCCTCCGTGCCGGTCACTTCAATTTCCACAAATTTGGTCGCCCCTTCGCCATCGCGCACAATCATCTGCGCCAAAGTGGTGCAAAGCTGCGTCAGGCCTTCCTGAAAAGCGCGCTGGTTGGCCGGGGTGATGGCAACATTGGCCGCGCCATTGGCCAGCAGCAAAATGGTGTCGTTGGTGGACGTGTCGCCGTCTACAGAGATGCGGTTAAAGCTTTGGTTTACGGCCGTTACCAACATCTCATGCAGCAAGTCTGCCGGAACGGCCGCATCCGTAGTAACAACCGCCAGCATCGTTGCCATGTTGGGGTGAATCATGCCTGCGCCTTTGGCCATGCCGCCAATCGTGACCGTACCCTCCGGCAGCGACACGGAAACGGCCGTGTGCTTGGGATGGGTGTCCGTCGTCATAATGGCCTGAGCCGCATCCATGCCATTGGCCGCGTCCAACTGCTGGCAAGCCGTTTGGATGCCGCTCGTCAACCTGTTCATGGGTAACTGCATGCCAATAACGCCGGTAGACATGACCAGTACGCTGTTGGCCGGAATACCCAGTGCCTGCGCCGTTATATGTTGTGTCTGCCGGGCGTTTGCCAGACCCGGCGCGCCGGTGCAGGCGTTGGCAATGCCCGCGTTGGCTGCAATGGCGTGGATGCCAGTGGCATTGGTCACCAACGTTTCTTTGCAGACGATGACGGGCGCGGCGACGACCTGGTTTTGGGTAAACAGACCGGCGGTTGTGCATGGGGTGGGGCTGTAGAGAACGGCCGTATCTTTTCGGTTGGCGTACTTGATACCAGAAACGGCCGTTCCTGCCACAAATCCACGCGGGCTGGTCACACTGCCCTCAGGAACAGATAAAACAGTCATAATATCTCCTGGGTCATGATGATTAAGAGGGGGGTAGGTTTGCAGGTTTGCATGTTGCAGGTTTGCAGGGTGCAAGTCACGCTACTTGCCACCTGCCACCTGCCACCTGCCACTTGCACACCTGCCACCTCCAATCTTCTTCTAGTCTCGCTTAAATTTGCTGTAATCCGGGGCAGCATAGCGCGTCTTGCCACCGTCACTCACTTCCATCATTGCCCGCACTTTCATTTGCAGCCCAAACAAATTAATGAAGCCCACAGCATCTGTCTGGTCATACACATCTTCTTTGCCAAAGGTCGCAAAATCTTCCCGGTACAGGCTGTTGGGACTTTGCCGCCCAATGACAATAATGTTGCCCTTGTAAAGTTTCATTTTCACCCAACCGGTTACATTTTCCTGCGTGTAGTCAACAAAGGCTTGCATCGCCTCACGCAGCGAGTGATACCATTTGCCATCATACACCAACTCTGCGTAGCGCACGGCCATTTGTTCTTTGTAATGGGCTGTGTCCCGGTCCAGGCACAGGCTTTCCAGTTCCCGATGGGCCGTGTACAAAATCGTGCCGCCCGGTGTTTCATAAACGCCATGCGACTTCATGCCGACCAGCCGGTTTTCTACCAGGTCAATACGGCCAACACCGTGCTTGGCTCCCAGCGCATTCAGCGTTTCTATAATGGTCGCAGGTGGAAGTTGAACATCGTTTACAGCTACCGGAACCCCTTTTTCAAAATCGACTTTGACCACTTCAGGTTCATCCGGGGCATTTAAGGGGGAGGTTGTCCATTGGTACATCACTTCTTCCGGCTCCTGGGAGGGGTCTTCCAGAATGCCGCCTTCGTGGGAAAGATGCCACAAATTGCGGTCACGGCTGTAGATCGATTTTTCGGTTTGTACCACTGGCACGTTGTGTTTTCTGGCGTAGGCCAGCGCATCTTCCCGCGAACGGATGTCCCATTCCCGCCAGGGCGCGATGACTTTGAGGGTGGGGTTTAGTGCCTTGAAGGTTAGCTCAAAGCGCACCTGGTCGTTGCCTTTGCCGGTTGCGCCGTGGGCAACAGCGTCTGCTCCTTCGGCTTCGGCGATGGCGACCTGCCATTTGGCAATGAGCGGGCGGGCAACGGATGTGCCCAGCAGGTATTGGCGTTCGTAGATGGCGCCGGCCTGCATCATGGGGAAGAGGAAATCTTTGGCGAATTCGTGGCGCAAATCTTCAATGTAGACCTTGCTGGCGCCGCTGTTGATGGCTTTTTCTTCCAGTCCGGCCAGTTCGTCGTCGCCTTGTCCCAGGTTGGCACAGAAGGCAATGACTTCGCAGCCGTAATTTTCTTTGAGCCAGGGAACGATGACGGATGTGTCCAGGCCGCCTGAGTAGGCGAGTACGACTTTGTTGACTTTTGGTTTTGACATTTGTTTTACTCCTTTTGGGGTTTGTATGGGTTGGTTAAAAGGTTTCTTTTGGGAATGACCGGGCTGGTGTACGGGCAGGGGAATGGTGCGCAGGGTGCTGGTGATGGGGTTTAGGTGGCGGACAACGGCCGTTTCGTCACACGCTTCTAGCAAAGGGCAGGCGGTACAGTCGCGCCAGACCTTTTCCGGGAACCGCTCTTTGCTGGTGACCGTAAAACCCATTTTTTCAAAAAAGCCGACGGCGCGGGTCAAGGCAAACACAGTGGGCACACCGGCCAGTTGGGCTTGCTGGATGAGCGTTTTGACAATCGTGCGTCCCCAGCCCTGGCCTTTGACTTTGTCGGCAACAGCCAGCGACCGGACTTCTGCCAAAGCGTTGGTGTAGTGCAGCAGGGAGACACAGGCAACCAGGTCACCGTCGCTGTCAATGCCTACCAGCCAGTGGGGCAGGGTGTCCCGGATGGATGCTTCGGTGCGGGGCAGCACATCGCCGCGGCGCACGTGCTCGTTGAGCAGGGTGAGCATGGCGGGGATGTCGGTTGGGCGGGCGGGGCGTATGTTCATGGGTGTGGCCTGCTTAGTTGTCGGGTATGAGCCGTTTGCCCAGACTGACAACGGGGTCTTGTTTGTAGCCGATGGCTTCATAGAAGTGAATAACGGCCGTATTGCTGGCGCGTACTTGCAAATTGATTTTGGGGCAGCCCAATGCCAGGAGTTTGGTTTCCAGGTGGGTCATTAAGAGACGGCCGTATCCCTTTTTCTGGTGTTCCGGCGCAACTGCCAGATAGTTGACCCAGCCCCGATGTCCCTCATAGCCCCCCATGGCCGTGCCGATGAGTTCGCCATCCAGCACAGCCACCAAAAACAGGTCGCGGCCAACGGTCAGCTTGCGCTGAATGTCTTTGTAAGGGTCATTCCACGGCCGTGTCAGGTCGCACGCCTGCCACAGGGCAACCACAGCTTCTGTGTCTGTTTCTTCAAACGGGCGAATGTGTAACGTTGTCATGATATTCCCTGGTTATTTTCTTCAAGGCAGGCAGTTAAAATGTCAACGGCCGTGTCCACATCCTCTTTATCAATAATGAGCGGCGGGGCTAACCGCAGCACATTTTCCCCGGCACTAATCACCAGCAGCCCTTTATCGCGGGCGGCGGCAATGATGGGTGCTGCCGGACTGTCCAGCTCCACGCCAATAAGCAGGCCAGCGCCGCGCACCTGCCCAACCTGCCCCATCGCCAATTGAAACAGTTTTTCCTTCAGGTACTGCCCCATCGCCTGTACATGCGCCAAAAATTCAGGCTGGTTGATGCGGTCAAAAACGACGTTGGCGGCGGCACAAACCAGCGCCCCGCCAGCAAAGGTGGAGCCGTGATCGCCGGGCTGGATGGCATCTGCAACACGTTGGGTCATGAGTGTGGCGCCAATGGGCAGGCCGCCAGCCAATGGTTTTGCCAGGGTCATGATGTCGGGGGTGACCCCGTAGCCCTGGTGTGCCCACAGGTAGCCGGTTCGGCCTAATCCACACTGTACTTCGTCAAAGATGAGCAGGGCGTTGTGGTCGTCGCAGTGGTGGCGCAGCATGTGGAGAAATTCGTATTTTGCGGGGTTAACACCGCCTTCGCCCTGGATGGGTTCGACAATGACGGCGCAGGTTTCATCATCGATGGCCTGGGCGGCGGCCTCAAAGTCGTTGAAGGGAACAAAGACAACATGGGGCATGAGCGGCTCAAAGGGGGCGCGGTATTGTTCTTTGTAGGTAACGGAAAGTGCGCCGACGGTACGGCCGTGAAACCCGCCGCTAAATGCCACAATCTTTGTTTTGGCGGTTTGGCTGCTGCCCGTTTCTTTTTTGGCCCATTTGCGGGCAAATTTAAGGGCGGCTTCGTTGGCTTCTGCGCCTGAGTTGCAGAAAAAGACGCGGTCGGCAAAGCTGTGTTCTACCAGACGTTTGGCGAGCAGTGCCTGGGGGGCGGTGTGGTAGAGGTTGCTGGTGTGGGTGAGGGCGGTGGCTTGTTTGGAAACGGCCGTTACCCATTCCGGGTCGCTGTGCCCCAGGCTGGTTACGGCAATGCCAGAGCTAAAATCCAGATATTGCTTGCCATCCGTGTCGTATAAATAGACACCCTGCCCGTGGGTAAAAACCACATCTGGCCGGTTATAAGTGTGCAAAACATAGCTGTGTTCTGCCTGTATGATGTCGTTTGGGTTCATCTTTTCCTCCGGAAAGTTGGGGATTGGTGATGAAAGATTGGCGATAGGGCTGTATGTTCAATCTCCAATCTCCAATCTCCAATCTCTAATCTCTAATCTCAAATCTCTAAATATGCCTAAAAACCGTCCCTGCCTGCTGTTCCAAACCGGCCAGGTTAACAATGCGTGCCTGGTGAACGCCAAGCTGGATGGCTTCCAGTGCGGCGCGGACTTTGGGAACCATGCCGTCGCGGATAATGCCATCGGCGATGAGGGTTTCGGTTTGGTGTACGGTGAGCTGGGGAAGTACACGGCCGTTATGGAGCACGCCCGGTACGTTGGAAACAAAGTCGAGTATGTCGGCGGATAGTGCGCCTGCGATGGCGCTGGCCGCTTCGTCGGCGTTTACGTTGTAGGTCGCCCCGTCCAGTCCAATGGAGATGGGAGAGATGACAAGGGTCAATTGTTGTTGGATGAGGGAGAGGAGCAGGGGGGTGTTGACGGCCGTTACTGTGCCAACAAACCCCAGGTCGGCAGTGGGATGTTCTTTTTTGGCGCAGGTGAGGAGACGGCCGTCTACGCCGCTTAACCCTACAGCCTGCACCCCTGCCGCCAGCAGCGCCTTCACAATTTGCTTGTTGGCATGGCCGCTCAGCACCATTTGCGCCACCGCCAGCGACTCCGCGTCGGTCACCCGCAGGCCGTCAATTTTAACCGTCTCCAATCCCAGCCTTTGCTGCAAGGCGGCTATATCTCGTCCGCCGCCATGAACAATAATCGCCGGTTCGGCCAATGCCGCCACCGCCTGCGCCAGCCCTTCCAAAAAATAAGGATCCCCCAGTTCATTGCCACCAATTTTAATCACACGCATTTTCCAATCTCCTAATCTC
>CAZRIB010000282.1:0-5685 GCA_964600035.1 uncultured Ardenticatenaceae bacterium
TTAAGTAATCAAGAAAAGGGAGAGCAAATATGACAAAGAAGCAGGTTGTTGTGATTGGCGGCGGGCCAGCCGGTGTGGAAGCGGCTTTGGCGGCGGCTGGTGGCGATACGGCCGTAACCCTCATCAGTGCCGAACGTGTAGGCGGACGGGCTGGCTGGCACAGCCTGTTACCCAGCAAAGTCTGGCTAAATGCCGCAGACAGCATCGGGGCCGCAGCGCATCACCGGGCAGTGGCTGGCGGGCAGAGCCTTGCTGTTTCTGCTGAAGCGGTAACAGCCCACATCAAAGGGGTGAAAGAGGCGTGGAACGGCCGTTTAGCGGAAAAAGTACAAGCCGCAGGCGTGACAGTTGTACACGGCACGGCCGAATTTACAGACGCCCACACAGTGACCATTACCCCGCCGGAGGGCACACCAATTTCCCTGCAAGCTGATACCTTTATCGTGGCCGCCGGTTCTGTGCCCATTTTCCCGCCCGGTCTGAAGCCGGATGGCAAACGGGTCATTGCTCCTCGTTTTGCCAGCGCACTCAACACACTGCCTGCATCCATCGTTGTGGTAGGCGGCGGCGCTACCGGAACAGAATTTGCTTACTTGTTTAATCAACTGGGCACGGCCGTTACCTGGGTAGTCGATGAACAAGGCATTTTGCCCGACTTTGATCCGGCTGTGGGGCAGGCGATTGGCCGCATTTTCCAAAAACGGGGTGTCCGGCTGGTGGCCGGGCAGCGGGCACAGCAGATTGACCGCGACGAGGCGGGCGTGACCGTGCAGTTGGCAGATGGAACGCAGCTTGAAGCCGGGATGGCGTTTGTGGCTGTTGGCCGCAAGCCGGATGTGGGTAAGCTGAATCTGGCGGCGGCGGGTGTGGCATTGAGTGGGGAAACGGCCGTTACCAACGATTACGGCCAATCCACAACACCGCATATTTACCTGGTGGGTGACGTAAGTGGTGGGCCCATGGTTGCCAACCGGGCAATGGAGCAGGCCTGGATAGCAGGCCGCCATGCGGCAGGGCTGCCGGTACGGCCGTTTGTGGCGGAGCATGTGGTGGCGGCTGTTTACTGCGAACCACAAGCCGCCCAGGTTGGCCGAATGCAGGGGGATGACCTGGAGCAGGTTGCTGTGCCGCTGGCGGAGAGCCTGAAAGGGGCGCTGGTGGCGGATGAAGGGTTTGTGAAGATGGCATTTTACCCGGAAAACGGCCGTATTGCTGGTGCAGCGGCCGTTGCTCCCCATGCTGCCGATTTATTGACACCTGTTATGGTTGCCATGCGGGCTGGATTGACAATGGCTGAATTCAGCCAGATGTTTGCCGCCCATCCAACGTTAAGCGAGCTTCTCTTTGCAGCCGCTCGTCAGGTGGTTGGTTGACAAGGTGAGAGGGTGGCGGGGTGACAGGGTGACAAGGTGATAAGGTGACAGAGTGATAAGGTGACAGGGTGACAAGGTATTACTCTCCAATCTCCAATCTCCAATCTCCAATTACCAATTACCAATTACCCTAATTACCCATCATAATCATTTTATAGTGAGGGTGCGTCATGTCAGGCGGAACGATATTGGTTGTGGAAGATGAGCGCAGTATTCGCACTGTGGTGAGGACGTATTTGGAAAATGCCGGGTTTACGGCCGTTTGCGTAGACAACGGCATCGAAGCCCTTACCCTTGCCCGGGAATTGCAGCCGCAGTTAATCATTTTAGACCTGAACCTGCCGGGGATGGACGGCACAGAAGTAGCCGCTCGCATCCGGCAAACATCCGATGTTTACATCCTGATGCTGACTGCCAGAAGCGAAGAAGAAGACCGGGTTGCCGGGCTGCGTATTGGCGCAGATGATTACTTGACCAAGCCCTTTAGTCCACGGGAACTGGTTGCCCGGGTAGAAGCCATTATGCGCCGGGCACGCCACATTACCCCTGTTCGGCGCGGTTTTCATTTTGCCCATTTGTCGGTTGACCCGGAAAGCCACGAAGTAAAAAGTGGCGATACTGAGATAGAATTGACACAAACGGAGTTTGGCGTGCTGCTGGAATTGGTGCGCCATGCTGGACGTGTGCTGTCGCGGGAGCAGCTTATTGACCGGGTCTGGGGCGTGGATTTTTATGGCAATGACCGGGTGGTGGATGTGTATGTGGGGCAGGTGCGGCGAAAATTGGAGCAGGCGGCTGGTTTGCCTTTGATTCAAACGGTGCGTGGAGTGGGTTATAAATTTGTTGATGATCCGGCGGGCGAGTAGGGATTGGAGATTAGAGATTGAAAGAGCGGTTGGCATCTTTTCGCAGGCAGCTTAAATGGCGCATTATTGCTGCCCACATGGTGGTTGTCATTGTGGGGGTGACGTTTGTGCTGGCCATGTCGTGGTTTTTGACGGTTGTGTTTGTGCCAACGGCCGTTTCCGGTGAATTGGCTGCGCTGTCAAAAGAGCAGGCCGCATCTGTTATCAGCACTTTTCGCACGTCGATTATTACGGCCGTATTCGTGGCCGGATTTGCCGCCGTCATTGCCGGGGTGATTACCAGTTTGCTGCTGGCACGGGAAATTTTACGGCCGTTAACCGAAATTACCACCAGCAGCCAGCGCATTGCTCGCGGCCACTATGCCGAACGTGTGGCCGAGCCATCTTCTGATGAGCTGGCACAGGTTGCGGCTCATTTTAATGAAATGGCCGCCGCGCTGGAAAAAGTTGAACAGCAGCGCATTGCCCTTATTGGCAATGTCAGCCATGAGCTGCGTACGCCGCTGGCTGGCCTGAACGGTTACCTGGAAGGGCTGATGGATGGGGTGTTTCCGCCAAATGAAGAGACGTTTGCCCTGATGGATACGGAAATTCGGCGGCTGCGGCGGCTGGTCAATGATTTACAGTCACTTTCTCGCGTGGAATCGGGGCAAATTTCATTGACCCTGAGTCCGTTTGATTTGCAGCCGCTGGTGGAACGGGTGCTGGCGCAGTTGCAGCCACAGGCAGAGGCGCAAAGTTTGCGGCTGGAGATGGACGCCCCGGATACGGCCGTTACCGTCTACGCCGACAGTGACCGAACAGCCCAGGTTTTGCTCAATCTGGTGGGCAATGCCATCCGCTACACACCGGAAAACGGCCGTGTACAGGTTCGCATAGAAACAGAAAGCGGCAAAGCCTTCATCCACGTTGCCGACACCGGCGTGGGCATTCCGCCGGAAGCGCTTCCCTATATTTTTGAGCGTTTTTACCGGGTAGACCCGTCCCGAACACGGAACAGCGGCGGCAGTGGCATTGGCCTGACCATTTCACGCCATTTGGTTTGGGCAATGGGGGGTGACATTTCCGCCGCCAGTGAAGGGCCAGGGAAAGGCAGCACGTTTTCCTTCAGCCTGCCGTTGGCAACTTCGCAGTCGTTAAACAAAACACAGTTAGGCAGATTCCCCGGCTTTTCTGAATAACCTTAGTGCGAAGATGAAAAACGGGACGCTGATTTACCCGATAAACGCAGATGAATAGTTGATTCACAGACCCATAGATTTGTCAAATTTGACAAATCTTCTCGGAAAAATGAACCATGTTGTCGTGGGTTATTTTAGTGGGGGATTAACCAGCCGAATTCATAGGCCAGATTGCCGAGGATGAAGCTGGCCAGCCAAATGAGCAGAAGGGGGAGCAGGTAGCTAAATGAAGGATCTCCTTCCCGGCTGACTTCTTCTTTGGCAAAGGCCAAAAAACGAACGGCCGTTGCTTCTGCAATGCCCGCCGCTATCCAGAAGATTCCAACCCATTGTCCCCAGAGATGTTCTTGTAAAAAGGGCCAAAACAGCCAGAGGGTGGCGGTTACGGCCGTTATCATAAAGCCAATGCTTGCCAGGCGTTGGTTTTTGGTGGGTAATGGGCTGACCATTGCCAGGAACAAGATGGCTACCCAAATGGCTGTACCATCCACCAAAAAGGTATGTACGGCAAATCCCCAGGGGTCTTGTGTGCTTCGAGCCGAAAACCAGGCGAAAAGCGGGCCGTCAACCATTGCCAGAATGCCCCAATTGAGTGATTGTATGGGCGGGTCATAGGCAAAGATGGTGACAAGGTACACGCTAATGGCAACAATGCCGCCGACAAGGAGGAGAAAGGGCACTTTGCTGCCATAATGTGCCAGAATCATAAATGTGGCCAGGGAGGGGATGAGTCCTAAATACCAGAGGTGAATTTTGTCAATGATGGGTATTAAACGGTCGGAAGGGTTCATGCTGTTTGGTGTGTTATTTATTGTATTCGTAGGCACGGCCGTTAACCGAACTGACGAAATATCGTTTGGGCGGGCTGTGTGAGGTTGTAATAATCACATCAAGCTGCCAGTCGCCATCAACCCACCACTGATAATATGTGCCGGCCGGTTTGTTGCTGAAAAAGTCATAGTTGTAAAGTGTGGGGATATGGCCAGCGATACGGCCGTCTACCACCACCCGGATGACTGCACTGCCATGATCTTTGGGCATTTGCGGGATGACATTGAGCAAAACCCGGTGTGAACCAGCCCGACCGCCATTGTAGCGTGTGCCGGTTGGCGCGCCTGCCTGTGGGTAAATGTCCAGCCGTTTAGGCCAGCGCACAATGACCAGCCCGGCAAGTATGGCGGTGGCTAAAATGAGCATGATGGCTGTTATGGTTCGTTTGTTCATGGAATTGGTTTTGTGGGTTGAATACAGTAAGATTCTGGCAGTATACGTTGAGAGCATGGAGACGGTCAAGGGTTTATGGCATTGTCAGAAGCAGATGTGGCGGCTGTGGTAACGGCCGTTAAACAGTCCAGAAAATATCGTGATACCAGCGAAGAAACTATTGCCGCACTGGTGGCCGACGCCGCCCGCAAATACAAGTCGCGCAAAGAAGTAGAAAAAGCTGTTCGCAAGCAGCTGCACAACATTATGGCCCCATACCTGGGCGATCCCGATTATGAACAGGCAAAAGTGCAGATGACCGAAGCGTTTGCCCAGGGAGCAGAGGCGGTTAAGGCGTTGTGTCTCAAGCTCATGGCGGCGCATGTTTCTACCGAGGAACGGCTGCCCATTTTAGATACATTTTTCCGGCAAATTTTTGCTGTTACCGGCAGGCCGCGTGCCATTTTGGATATTGCCTGCGCGCTGGATCCACTTTCGCTGCCGTGGATGGGTTTGGGAGATGAAACCGCGACTTTTGCGCCGCCTGATTTGCAATTTTTTGCGATTGATATTCATGAGGCGCGGGTGGATTTTTTGAATCACTTTTTCCGGTTGGCGGGTATTGCGCCTCTGGCGCGGGTGCAGGATGTGGCGCTGCAATTTCCGCAGGACAGGGCGGATGTGGCGTTGTTTTTGAAGGAGATGCCGCGTTTTTCGCGCAATTATGGCAATTTGGGACGGCCGTTATTGGAAGCACTGCCAGTCGATTGGCTGGTTTTGTCCTACCCGACCAAATCGGCACACGGCGGCCGTGATTTGACGGCACGCTACCGGACATTTATGCATGAACTGCTGGCTGGGAAGGATTGGCCGGTCACAGAACTTGTATTTGAGGGTGAACTGGTTTTTTGCATTAAAAAAGCGTAGTACTCAGTCAAGTGTTCTTTGATGGATACAAAGATTGGTTCAATCTCCGAGATTGAACCAATCTAATCCCTCATTTCACATGTGACTGAGTAGTAGAGACCTTACCGGCTTTAGGCAAACCGCAGAAAGTTTTAG
>CAZRIB010000283.1:0-5642 GCA_964600035.1 uncultured Ardenticatenaceae bacterium
TCCCCACTCCCCACTCCCCAATCTCTCAATCTCTAATCTCCAATCCCCAATCTCCAACTTCAGCTTCGCAAATAAGACGCGCCGTTGACATCCACAATAGCCCCTGTCATAAAGGCCGTTTCCTTTGTCGCCAAAAACAGCACCGCATAAGCCACTTCGTCCGGTGTGGCTACCCGGTTAAGCGGGCTTTGTCGTCGAATCTCCTCTCCCTGTTCGCTGGCTAAAATGTCGGCGGCCATGTCTGTTTCCACAAAACCGGGGGCGACTGTGCCAACGAAGATGTTGTGCGGCGCAAGATATTTTGCCAGTGACTGCCCCATGGCGTTCATGCCGGCTTTGCTGGCCCCGTAAGCGGGCGCATCTGGTTCGCCGCGAAATGCGCCGCGCGAGGAGACGTTGACAATACGGCCGTATCCCTGCTGCATCATCACTTTGGCCGCACAGTAGCTGGCATTGGCCGCGCCAATCAGGTTGGTGGCTAAAATATCGTGCCACTGCTGCTGCCATTCTGCATAATCCACATCTGCCAGTGGATGTTCTGTGTAAATACCGGCGTTGTTTACCAAAATATCCAGACCGCCCAGTTGGGAAACGGCCGTTTCCACCATAGCCTGCACACTGGCCGCATCGCGCATATCGGCTTGCACAATGGGGTGGGGGCCGCCGGGCAGCATGGCCTGAGTCTCTTTGGCCGCTGCCACATTGGCGTGGTAATGAATGGCGACGATTGCCCCTGCTTCTGCAAATTGGCGGGCAATGGCGCGGCCAATTCCTCTGGATGCGCCGGTAACGAGTACACGCTGGCTGGTAAAGTCAAACATGGTTTTCCTTTTTTTAATGGAAAATGGAGAATTGAGAATGGAGAATTGAAAATGGAGAATTGAGAATGGTAATCTCTCAATCTCTCAATCTCTCAATCTCTCAATCTCCAATCTCTCAATCTCCAATCTTTAATCTCCAATCTCTATTCTTGCCCAAAGAATGGCGCAAATTTAAGAATGCGGTTGTTCGTGGCATCGGCAATGTAAATGTTGTCGTTGGCATCAATTTTAATGCCGTTTGGCAGGCCAAGGGCATTGACATCTGTGCCAAATTGGCCGTAGCGGCCAATGTAGTCTCCAAATTGGCTGAAGATGAGAACGCGGAAATTCTCCGGGTCGGTGACATAGACTCTTTCGGCGCTGTCCGTGGCAATGTATGGTTTGTTGTTGGTTGATTGACCAAACCAGCCGTCCACAGGCCATTGGGCAATGGGGGTGAGGTCGGGGGTGAACTGCTGAACACGGCCGTTCCAGGTATCTGCCAGGAAAATCGTGCCGTCTGGAGCCTTTGTGATGCCTACCGGTTCATTCATTTGTCCCGGCAGGTTGCCAAATGTGCCAGCTTGCCCCAGGAAATTGCCGTCGGCATCCATGAGCTGGAAGCGGTGGTTGCCTGTGTCGGTGATGAGGAAACGGCCGTCATCCAGAGCCAGAATGTCACGCGGGCCAAAGAACAGCCCCAACCCATTCGTGTCCGGTTCGTCGGCGGGTGAGCCGGAACGGCCGTAAACAGCCAGCAGCTCCCCATCCAGCGTAAATTTCTGAATGCGATGATTCCAGGTGTCGGCCACAAAAACAGCGTCTTCCGTGACGGCAATGCCCCAGGGTTCATTAAACTGCCCCGGTTCTGCGCCAAACTCACCCCAGCCGGTGATAAATTCGCCTGTTTCACTGTCAAACACTTGTATGCGATGATTACCAGAGTCAGCAACGTAAAGACGGCCGTTTTGCCCAACGGCTAAATTACGCGGTGCAAATAACTGCCCTTCTGCCGGGCCAGAAATCCCCGTTTCATTAATGACCATCACCGGTTCAGCCTGTAATTCCCCGTCCGCGTAAGGGTCTTCCAGTCCAGTGGCATTGACAGCCGCCAGCCCGTAATCCCACAAAGTGGAAAGGACATCTTTGCGAATATAAACACGCAGCTCATGGCGCAAGGGCCAGCTTGCCGCACTATAATCGCCACCAAACACTTCGCCATACTTCTTGTAGTCACGGTAAAAGAAGATGTCCCAGTAGGCTTGCCGGGCTTCGGCACTGCCCAGCCCGGGGTAGTTGGGCAAACTGGGGTTGCCAAAAACGGTGTCCCACCCAAAGCGGCGGTACTCTTCCATAGGCCACCAGAGGAATGTGTATGTGTGGGCTTCATAGCGATTGCCCAGGTACGGCTCGACACTGCCCCAGTTTAAGCTGCCCGCCAAAATGATAGGGGAATCGTTGAGGCTTTGGCTGGGCTGGTCACCAAAATAGTACCGATTCGGATAGTCACGAAGATACCATGTAAAAGGCCAGGAAACGTCGTTGTCAAAGGCCACCCGAATGCTTTTGTCGCCATACAGCCGTTGAGACAAATCTTCAACTTGTTTCATGACAATTTCTTTGGTAGCGGGTGCGCCATGAGCGTACACAAGAAATTCGTTGGTGTAGTCGGCGTTCGGCCAGTTTGCCATGTAGGTAAAGCGGATGGTTAACAGGGACAGGAAGGCAAACACGCCCAGGATGATGGCTGGCTGGCGGGTGGTGGCTGGGGCTTTTTCGTAAATGAGCCGCCACAAGTAAACCAGAATGCCGGAGACAACGAGCATCCCCAGGAAACGGCCGATTCCGTTGAGGCTTTGTTGTGTCTGGCTGCCGAAGGCGACTTTGCCTAACAAAACCGGCCCAATGGCCATGAGGACGGCGATGATGAGCAAAATGGTTCCAGTGGTGAGCAGCATCGGCCATTTGCTTAGCAGCGACGCTTTGGTCTGCCCTTTTAGCCGCTGCTCGAAGTACCAGCCTGCCAGGAATGCCATTGGAATGACAAAGTGGGTGCTGAGCCAGGGCATTTTTTCACCGGCGATGGAGTAGGCCACGGCCGTTAAGATGAGCCACCATGTCACGGCCGGTACAAATTCCAGCCATGTACGCCAACTGAGCAGTTGGAAGAGGCTGCCTTCCAATTGATATAACTTTGCCAGGCGGTGGCGCTGGACAAAGTACCAGAGCAAAATGCCTAGCCCGGCAACCAGCAGGCCGGCCAGTAAACCGACTAATTCGGCTGTGTTGCCAACGACTGCTGACAGCCGTCCGGTAACGGGTGGGATTTCTTGATTGGCCAGAATGAAGGTACGGCCGTAAAGCCAGCGAATCAGGCTGTTAGAAAGAACCACCAGCAGCCCCAGCGTAAGCCAGTACCCGACAAGCCGGTTCAACTTTTTCTGCTTGCTCCACAAGCGGACAGCCAGCATGGAAAAAATAAGCGGTAAAAATTCGTAAAACGGGGTGACAAAGAGGTAGTAAAAGATGGGTTGGCCGCCGCGCTGAACATCGTGTTGTTCCCACCAGTAGCCAAGTGAGCCTATCATGCCGCTGGCCCAGCCGCCGGGGTTGGTAAAAACGGAGGTGTACAGCACCATGAAGATGCTGTGGAAAATGGCGGCAGCGATAGCCCATTTACGGTTGTTCCACCACAGGCCCAGCAAGATGCCAATAAATAATGTGATGAGCAAAAAGCCGCCAGAGCGCACCATGCCGGAGTCCCAAAATGCCTGCCAACAAACGCTTTGGCTCATGCGGCCAAGCAAAATTTGGAGAGGAGTCATGGTTTGCTGCCCTTCCAGCATGCAGGATGAAAAGGTGTAGTCGCGGGGGTTCCAGCCCATGATGATGACGAGGATGGGTGAGGCCATTGGCAGCACGAAAGAGGTGAAGAGCATGATGAGGTCGAATTCGGGTAAGTTGTCGATGAACGGCCGCATCTTTTGCACACCCATGAACAGGCCAATACCCAAAACGGTGATTCCGGCAACGACGAGAACGCGCAGGCCGATGTGGTTTTGGCCGGTTTCGGTGGTAACGGCCGTGTCTGTTTCCGGGTTGGCGGCAAAGCCAGTTTCGGCGGGTGTGGAAACGGCCGTTTCCGCCGGTTGGCTGCTCCTGGTCAACAAATAACCGCCAGCACCCATCATCACCAGTGCCACCAGAATGACCGCTGCCGCCGGGCGCAAATCTGGCAAAATACTGCCAATCCACTCGGCATGGAGCAGTTTAAGCAAAAGGCGAATGACCAACAGGCTGCCGAAAATGGCCACGTAAATGAAGGCCACTTCTTTGGTGGCAAACATAAGCGCGGTTCCGGCAGCAAACCACCACAAATATTTCTCTTCCTGTTTGTGGAGGTAGAGCCACATGGCAATAAAAACAATCAATGCCCAAACGATGACGTAGATGTCATGGCGGATGTAGCGGGAGTAATAGGTGATGTAGGGCGAAATGAGGAAGAGGAAACTGGCAAACAGTGCGCCAACGCGCCCAATCCATTTACGCAAAAAGTAGGGCATGATGACGAGGACGATGCCAAACAGGGCGACTGGCAGGCGGGCACTGAAGTCGCTTGGACCAAACAGCCAGTAGGAAACGGCCGTAATGTGGAACAAAAATGGCCCATGCATCAACGGTGTGTGGACATACCCTTCGCCATTGTAAAACTGGTAGCTGAATTGGGTGTGTAAACTTTCGTCATGGCTCATCACCCGGTCGCCCAGCCCCCAAAAACGGGTCACAATGGCCAGGATGACAAAAGAAATGTAGATGATTTTTTCCCAATCAAGCGTTTGCACGGCCAGTAACGGCCGCTGCAGCAGGTTGGTTTGTTTTTCTTGTGGTGTTGTTGTCAATTCGCTCATAAGGTTGAAGATTAAGGGTTAAAGGTTAAACGTTAAAGATTAAAGGTTAAAGATTAGAGATTAGAGATTAGAGATTGGAGATTGGAGATTATGGATTGTCTGTTAAATCTGCCCTGAGCCAAACAATGATACCTGATGGTTCACTGCATGGGGGGGCTTCCTGGAAAAACCACCATTTCAGAGTGTCAATCATGATTTGAGAAGAAACGGCCGTTCCGTTTGGGCAGCTTTGGGTCAGGTCAAATGCTGTGCCGATGTAATCTTTGCCGACGGGCAGGCCGCTGTTTTGGCTGGCGGGCGTAATGAGAACGGCCGTATCCGCCAGAAACGGCACGCCATTGGTAAAAGTGACCTGTGTCATGTCGCGCAAATACCAGCGCAAAACAGGCGAATCTTCCGTGCTGAGAACGGCCACATCTTCACTATGGCGGGCAACTTGATAGGAAAGGGTGTCCATAAATGATGCCAGCAGGCGGACATCGGTATCTGTGCCTTCTGTTACCAGCCGTTCGCGGGGGTCGTTGCTGTTGTGCCCCAGCCACCATGCTGTGCCCCAGCCAAAAAACACAAACAGCGCCGTGAGGGATAGGATAATGCTTTGGTAAACGGCCGTTTCCGAAAAAGCAAACAGGTAAAACAGCGTTGCCAATGCCAGCGTCAGCAAGACAACGGCCGTCCACAACGGTGCAAGCTGCGTGGGTTGGGAGGTCACAAGGCGCAAATAGCGGCTGACATTCACAAAAATTGCCAGTCCCAAAAAGGTAAAGCCGCCCGCCAAAACAAGGCCAAACGAATCCAGGTAGTCTTGCCACAGCGCATAAACCATCACACCAACCAGCCAATACCCCACCAAAGCAAAAGCCTGGGTATTGGCCAGCGTACGGCCTTGCAGTGCGATGAACACAATGATAGCAACCAGCCAGTAAACCAGTGC
>CAZRIB010000284.1:0-5637 GCA_964600035.1 uncultured Ardenticatenaceae bacterium
GTTACAGTTGAATTTCCTGCCGCTGCAAGTTTCGGAAGGTTGCCAGTTTAGCATGCCAATACAGATCCACCTGCCCGGTTGGGCCATGGCGATGTTTTGCCACGTGTACTTCTGCAATATTGGGGCGTTCTGTGGTGTCCGGGTTGTAATATTCATCCCGGTAAATAAACATCACAATGTCGGCATCTTGTTCAATAGAGCCGGAGTCACGCAGATCGGAGAGCATGGGGCGTTTGTCCTGACGCTGTTCAACGGCACGGCTAAGCTGAGCGGCGGCCAGCACAGGCACATCCAGTTCCCGGGCCAGGCCTTTGAGTGCGCGGGAAATTTCGCTGATCTCTTGCACACGGTTGTTGGTGCTGCGCTCTGCTTGCATAAGCTGCAAGTAGTCGATGATGATAAGGTCTAGCCCTTGTTCTGCGTAAAGGCGGCGGCATTTGGTGCGAAGCTGCATAGGGGTGATGGATGGGGTGTCGTCGATGAATAGACGGGTTTCGGAAAGACGGCCAATCGCTTCCATGAATATCGGCCATTCGTGGTCGGCTAACTGCCCACGACGCAGGCGTTGGGAGTCGATGCGGGTTTCGGCGGAGATCATGCGCTGTACAAGCTGTTCGCCGGACATTTCCAGGTTGAAGATGGCAACACGCTTGCCAAAACGGTTGGCGGCGGTGAGGGCGATGGCGTTTTGCAGGCTGGTTTTACCCATACCGGGGCGGGCGGCCAGGATGATGAGGTCGGATTTGTTCAGGCCGCCGAGTAATCTGTCCAGGTCGGTGAAGCCGGTGGGAACGCCGATGACGTCGTCGCCGCGGGCGTGCAGTTGTTCGATGCGTTCCAGGTATTCGCGGGCAATTTGCTTGATGGGAACAAGGTCGCGTGTGGTGCGTTCTTCGCTGATGGAGAAGAGGGCTTGTTCGGCGCGATCCATGACGACGGCGATGTCTTCGGCTTCTTCGTAGGCCAGGTTGGCGATGGTGCCTGCGGCATGGAGCATTTGACGGCGTACGGCCGTTGCTTCTACTACCCGTGCGTAGCTGGTTACATTGATGGCTGTAGGGACGGCATTGATCAGGCCGATAACGTAAGGTTCGCCGCCGATTTCTTCCAGTTGTTCATGCCGGCGCAGTTCATCGGTAAGTGTGACCAGGTCTACTGGTTCGCGGCGATCGCTCAGGCTGAGGATGGCTTCGTAAATCCAGCGGTTGGCATTGCGGTAGAAGTGTTCTGGCCGCAAAAACCCGGCTACGTCGAAGATGGCATCCGGGTCAATGAGCAGTGCGCCGAGTACGGCTTCTTCTGCTTCCAGGTTATGAGGGGGCAGGCGTTCAATAGATGTTGTCATGTTTTTTTGCTTAAAAAACGGAAACGTGAAACAGGCAGATACCCCATTTCACGTTTCGGGATTGCGTTTTACAGGAAACGGCCGTTCTCAAAACAACAGTTAATCGTCCTCAAAGTCATCAAAATCAAGCGTATCCAAAAAATCAGAAAACACATCCATCGTTTCCGATTCCTCGGAATCCGACGCTTCTTCATCTTTCAACTCAGTTTCCTGAAGGTCAGGTTCCGGCAAAATACCGGCTTCGTCCATGACCGATTGATTGACAAAAATAGGAACCTTTACCCGGACAGCCAACGCAATGGCATCCGAAGAACGGCAGTCAATTTCGTGCAGTTTGCCATTCACATCAATAAAAATGCTGGCATGAAAGACACTATCATGGAGCGCTTTAATGAGGACATGAGACACACGCCCGCCAAGCTCCGAAATGACATTTTTCAACAAGTCGTGGGTGCCCGGGCGGGCAACTTTCACATCTTGTAATTCCATGGTGATGGCTTCTGCTTCAAATGGGCCAATCCAAATGGGCAGCTGCCGGGCATTGTCCAGCTCCTTCAACATGACAATGCGATGTTGGGAGACCAAACTAATGCGGATGCTTTCAACCACAACTTCGATCATGAAAAACCTCTCAATTCAATGTGGAGAACGTTCTTCTCCAGCGTATGCGGCCTTTGTAATCGGTTAGCAGTTTTCAAATATTGAACAATGACTTTGCCGATTATACAAGCAAACTGCAATGAAAAGTGTTCTTTTTACCCTGAATCGTTATTTCAGTTTGCCTTGTTGGGTAATGATGTTTGCATTTTAGCATAAAACCAAAAATGCTTCATTACTTTTGACACGGTTTTGTTGTGATGGTTGTTAATGTAATCAGGCAGGGCATCAATTGGTGAGTACCCAGGTGTCATCTTTTAGCTGAAGGTTAAATTGGGCCAAAGCGGTTGAGCCGGGTTTGGTTGCTTGTACGACGGCTTGCCGCCCGGTGAGGGTGATTTGCTGAGGTTCGTAGCCCATTTCGGTGGTGATATTGACTAATTCCAGATAGCTTGAGGCCAGTGGATCAATGAAGGAGCCGTTGTTGTTGAGTACCCGTTCTACGCTGTCCAGGATAACGTTGGCGCGGTTGAAGTTTTTGGCACGCATGGCCTGGTTGGCGGCGTAGAGCATGGTTTCTAATGCGAGGTTGATCTTTTCTTCTGGATGGCGGCTGAGATCTGCGGGGTTTCCCATTTCCAGGACTTCATTGGGGTAGGGGAACCAGGCTGTTAAGAAGTAGGCGGTCGGGTCGAAGGTTGCCTGGTAGTGGCGCATGGTGTTGTAGTAGCGGAGGGTGGTTTCCAGGTCTTGTTCTTCGTCGTGGTTGTAGGGTTGGTCGTTTAGGAAGGCCAGCCATTCTTCTTCTGCCTGTTCCAGGGTACGGCCGTAATACAGTTGCAAATTGGCGTCCAGTGCCTCGGCTAAAGTTGCCCCGTCCTCGGCGGTGGTGTTGGTATAAAACGTTTTGAACTGCTGCCAGCCGCGTTGTTTGATGAGGTAGTTGACAAAACCGGCAGCTTCCATGTAGCCGATTTCGTGCTGAATGGGGTAAAAGTTGTTGACCAATTCTGCCAGCGGCACGTAATGGCCGGTGCGCAAGATGGCGGCGGCGCGGGTGTCCACATCTTCTGGTTTGTAGTGGCCGCCGCTGGCCCAAACGGCAATGCCTTCGGCTAAAAAGGAGATGCGTTGGGGCGCAAATTGGCGGTCGAGGACGTGGACGGCTTCGTGCACCATGATCTGGTATAGGTCGCTGGCGGCGTATTGTCTGTCTGAGTAGGAGACGACGATGATGGAACCGGCGTAGCCGCCCTGGCCAAGCACCCGGTCTATCAGATAGATGTGCAGGGGGGCTTTGGGTTCTTCGCCTAGTTTGTGGATGGCTTCTTGTACGGCCGTATCAATGGTCACCAGCAGATCTGGCAGGTCGCGGTAAGCGGCTGTGCCGGTGACAACGTGTACCTGGCAGCAGTCGTTTTCGGCCGTTACCCAAACGGCATTGGCTTCTGCCGGGGTTTCATTGGCCGGATCAAGAACGGGGACAGCGAGAACGGCCGTATTATTTTCAGCCACTTCATCGCCGACTGTGATGACATCTTCTTTATCCAGCGTAATTTCAACCTGGTGCTGGCCAATGTGGCCGGTTGTGTCCCACACCCATTTGAAAAGGCCTTGCGGATCACCGCCTCTGGTTCTGTCTGTCAGAAAGCCGGATGCCACCTCTGTGCCGTCAACCAGGATATGTACAGAAACATCTTCTGGTGTGACTGATGGCGGGACATCGGCAATGACCTGAAATGTGGCTTTTTCGCCTGCATAAAGATAGGGAACAGGGTAGATGTAGATGTCCTCCGGGTGCAGGGCAAGGTCTGGTTGTGGGGTGATTGTGGGTGGGATGGGTGTGGCTGTGGCGGGTACGGCCGTTTCTGTGGCAGTGGGTACAGGTTGGTTGGTTGCAGTGGCGGTGGCGGGTGGCAGTGGGGTGGTTTGGGTTGTGGGAACGGCCGTTGCCAGGGGGCGCGAGTCAGCGGGTTGACCACAGGCAGCCAAAAATAACAATAAAAACAAGAACAACAAATACGCTTTTTTCATAAAACCAATACCATGCAACAACTAATTGATACAAGCGAGAAAAATTCCGACCTATGCGTGCATTTTACCGCACTCTGCCGGATAAATGGCACGTTACAAAATGTGTTTAGAAACCTTTAAGTTGACTGCCTATACTCATCCATCCAGCCCAAACAGCCAGCGGAAAAAGCCGATAATTTTGTCCCACAGGGACGGCGGTTCATCGGGCGGGGTAACGGGTTCGTCAGGCTCAACTGGTTTAGCTGGTTCGGTTGGCTCGACCGGCTCGACTGGTTCATCCGGTTCAACAGGAGGTTCGGCAGGCGGCGAGGTGTCTTCATGGGGTGGGGTATCTGCAGCCGCATCTGGCAGCCGAACATCCAGGGTTTCCAGAACGGGGATAATTTCACAGGCCAGGGCGTGTTCTGGCGCATTGCCTGTTTCGCCGGCAAAGTGCAGCCCGACAGCACGGCCGCTTTCGGCATCTACCCATACAGAGCCAGAGTCACCTCCCAGACTGACTTCGACGTTTCCTGCACCGGGCAGGGGGACAATGCGAAAGACATCTCGCATGGTACGCACGCCAGCCCCACCGTAGGGCAGGGATGTGGACATTTTGATGCCGTCGATGAAGCCATTGGTCAGGCCGGTTGTGCGTCCGCTTTTCCACACTTCCATGCCCAATTGGGGCACGGCCGTACCGGCAAAGCGTCTGCCTTCAAATGTCTGGTCTTGAACCGGTCTTTGGCCTGTTAAGCGGGCAACGGCCGCATCATAAGGCCCCAGCACCCATCTGGTTAACTCGGCAAATTTATCTGCTTCGCCGCCGCCGTCCAGACCCCCCGGCTGCCAAATGGACAGCCCTACGGCAGCCCCCAGCCCGCCTGCCAAAATGTGCCAATTGCTCAGCACCATTTCTTCGTCATTTTTGTTGTCAATTACCTTTGCGCCAAGTGTGCCCGCAGAAACAAGCGGGCTGCCAATGCTGACACCGATGGGGATGTTTTCAAACCGGTCGCTGCGGCCATGTGCGGCCGTTTCTAACTGCACGGTACTGCCAGAATCCGGCCCTGTCTGAATGCCATATTCTGCCTGGATAACATCGACTTCCACACCGTCTACTTCTTTGGGGAAGAGTTCTTCAGGCGTTAAATCGGCAATAGGTTTTTTTTGTGCCACGTGTACCCGAATGGCTAATTTTTTTGTCATTTCGCCCGCCTGCCACTTGAAACCCAGGTCAACGGCCGTAACGCCGGGCTTTTTTAGCCACTCTTTCCTTACTTTATTCAAAACCTGTTCGGCATGGGCCATTTGTTGGGCACTGAATAACGCCATGATGTTCTCCTTTTGCGTGAACCATTTGCTCATTTGACATTATACACAGTCCGGCAACGGCCGTGACAAAAAATGCCAATTCACGCTTTTTTCATGCGTTGAGTGATTGACTAATTAGAACATGAGTTCTACCATCTAGTTTCAATTTACTAATTACGGCCCTATTTGGGTAAAGGAATGTATTTTGAGCGCAACAGAATTTTTAACGATGGCATTTACCTTGTCGTGTTTGCTAGGCCCAGCCGCAGGTGCGGCTGCTTTGCTGGGGGTGCAGCTTGTGCGCTGGCTGGACAGGCGCGGATTTTTGTTTGTGTGGGGTTTGCCGCCCAAAGAAAAGTCGCCACAGT
>CAZRIB010000285.1:0-5607 GCA_964600035.1 uncultured Ardenticatenaceae bacterium
ATTCAATTCCTGACGTATATGGACGTACTTCTGCGCGGACAACAGTAACCGCTTTAGGGGCAGGTTGACATTTACCGGGTTCTATTGACAATTGAACCTATGTTTACCTATACCAGAGCGCCTTTCTCAATTACGTTTTTACCCATTGACTTAGCCAGTGCAGAGGAGATTGTTCGCTGGGAATACCCCCCGCCTTATAATGTTTACAACCTGGCGGATGGCAGTCCCCGAACGAAAAGGGCGGCCATCGCTTACATCCTTGAGCCGTCCAATCATTTTTATGTGATGAAGCGCGGCGACGGCCGTTTACTGGCCTTTTGCAGCTATGGTCACGATGCCCAGGTCTTGGGCGGCGATTACCAGAAAGAGGCGCTGGACATCGGCCTGGGCGTCCATCCGGCGTTTACCGGGCATGGTTGGGGACATTGGTTTGCCAGTGCCGCGCTTGCTTTTGGCTGTACATTGTTCCCGGCCACACACGCACGAGTGACCATTGCCCAATTTAATACCCGCGCCCAAAAAGTATGGCAAAAAGTCGGGTTTGAACCCGTCCAGCAATTTTGCAGTTTGTATGACAACAAACCGTTTGTCATCATGCAAAAGTGCCTCTCTCCCCAGTTGGAATAATGGCAGATGGGGACGGTGACAAAGCTCACTTGCTGGAAACGGCCGTTCAAGGGACACTTACGGCCGTTCATCTGTTCCCACAACCCACAAAAACACGGGAACAGCCAGAAATCAAACTTTATTTTCAAAGGAGACGACACCGGCTGCGCTGACTACCGTCATTGAAAATGCGGCAGGCAGCAGGGCAGCAGGCGGCAAGAAACAAGACCTGCAACCTGCCACTTGCCCCGCGCCCCAGTCGTCAATTATCAATCTTTGTTTTTCAAGGAGATACCCACATGCCCCACAAGTTACAAAACCTGTTAACCCCTGTTCCCTCAGACATCGACATTGCCCAGGCAGTAGAACCCCTGCCCATTACCCAAATCGCCGAAGAAATCGGCCTGCTGCCAGAAGAACTGGAACCATATGGCAGCACCAAAGCCAAAGTCAAACTCAGCGTTCGTGACCGGCTGGCAGACCGTCCCAACGGCAAATACATCGACGTAACCGCCATTACCCCAACCCCCCTGGGCGAAGGCAAAACCACCACAACCGTTGGCCTCAGTCAGGCATTGGGCGCACACCTGGGCAAAAAAGTCATCACCTGCATTCGCCAGCCATCCCAGGGGCCAACCTTTGGCATCAAAGGCGGCGCAGCCGGAGGCGGCTACTCCCAGGTCATTCCAATGGAAGAGTTCAACCTCCACCTGACCGGCGACATCCATGCCATTACAGCCGCCAACAACCTGCTGGCCGCCGC
This sequence comes from uncultured Ardenticatenaceae bacterium, assembly GCA_964600035.1. Taxonomy (GTDB): domain Bacteria; phylum Chloroflexota; class Anaerolineae; order Promineifilales; family Promineifilaceae; genus CAZRIB01. The sequence goes on from CAZRIB010000285.1 coordinate 1,370, forward strand.
CATCGACACCCGCATCTTCCATGAAACCCGCCAATCGGATGAAGCCCTGTTCCGCCGTCTTTGCCCACCGGACAAAAACGGCAAACGGGAGTTTTCCCCCATCATGTTCCGCCGTCTGAAAAAACTGGGCATTGACAAAACAGACCCCAACGACCTGACACCGGAAGAAATCCGCCGCTTTGTACGGCTGGACATCGACCCCGACACCATCACCTGGCGGCGGGTAACCGACACCAACGACCGCTATTTGCGCGAAGTAGAAGTTGGCCTCAGTCCCACAGAAAAAGGCATCAGCCGTCGGACAGGCTTTGACATTACCGTTGCCAGTGAAATTATGGCTATTCTTGCTCTGACAACAGATTTGGCCGACATGCGCGAGCGCCTGGGCCGGATGGTGATTGGGCAAAGCCGCAGTGGGGAAGCGATTACAGCCGACGATTTGGGCGTAGGCGGCGCATTAACTGTATTAATGAAAGACGCCATCAAGCCCACCCTGATGCAAACGTTGGAAGGCACGGCCGCTTTTGTACACGCCGGGCCATTTGCCAACATTGCCCACGGTAACAGCTCCATCGTTGCCGACCAAATTGCCCTCAAACTTGTTGGGCCAGACGGCTACGTCATTACCGAATCGGGCTTTGGCGCCGACATCGGCATGGAAAAATTCTTCAACATCAAATGCCGCTACTCCGGCCTTATTCCTGACGCGGTGGTACTGGTTGCCACGATTCGCGCCTTGAAGATGCACGGCGGCGGGCCAAAAGTAACGGCCGGTACACCGCTGGATCCCGTCTACACCGAAGAAAATCTGGAACTGCTGGAAGCCGGTTGTGCCAACCTGGCGGCACACATTGAAAACGCCCGCCGCTTTGGTGTGCCGGTGGTTGTGGCTGTGAACCGCTTTAAGGACGACACAGATGCCGAGGTGGAACTGGTGCGCCGCAAGGCCATCGAAGCGGGTGCAGAAGATGCTGTTATGTCCAACCACTGGGCAGAAGGCGGCAAGGGCGCGGTTGAGCTGGCCAAGGCGGTCATTGCAGCGGCTGAAAAACCAAGCCAGTTTGAATTTTTGTATCCATTGGACGCTTCTATTAAGGAAAAGATTGAGACTATTGCGACCAAGATGTATGGTGCGGCTGGCGTGGAATATTCAGAATTGGCAGAAAAGCAAATTGAGGATTATACGCGCCTGGGCTTTGCCAATTTGCCAATTTGTATGGCAAAGACGCATTTGAGCTTGAGCCATGACCCGGCTTTGAAGGGACGGCCGTCCGGGTTTGTTGTGCCCGTTCGCGAAATTCGTGCCAGCGTTGGGGCCGGTTTCTTGTATCCCCTGTTGGGAACCATGAGCACGATGCCCGGTTTGCCGACACGTCCGGCGTTTTATGATATTGACATTGACCTGGAAACAGGCCGGATTGTGGGCATGTTTTAATTCCTTTGGTGACAGGTTGCAGGTTGCAGGTTTGCAGGTACCTGCCACCTGCAACCTGCAACATGCCACATGCTACAAGGGAATGGCTGGAAACGGCCGTTCCCTTTTTTATATCGCCTGTTCACCCAACACCCTTTATAATCAATGACAACCCCCAACCTTGTGAGGCATCATGGATCCACTGCGTGACCACGAACTGGCAAAAGAATACGGCCGTCACCGCCTGGCAGTAGACAACATCAAGCGGCGGGCACAGCAGTGGCGGCTGATGGATTGCAGTGAAGAAGCACTGGAAAAAATGCGCCATGCCTTGCTGGAAGAAATGGCCGCGCTAGAAGAATCCCTCACCAAAGCCGATAACCAATTTCTGCGTTACATCGAACACGGCAGCCCCCTGGAAACCAACAGCGCCTTGCAGCGCATCAACCGCCTGACAGCCGAATGGGAAACCCTGAACGACCATTTGCAAGACATTGACGAAGCGCTGCTGCAGCGCCATTTGCAGAGCAGGCTCATTCGTTTATTTGGCAGTGCCCGCCGCTTGTACGTGTGGGACGGCCTCATCTTCACCTTCATTGTCATCATTGTGGCCTTGACAGTTGTGGAATTACTGTTTCCTCTGCCCACCCCTGCCATCAACTGGATTATTGCCTCCGATACAGTGATCAGCTTTTTTTTGATGGGCGACTTTGCCCTGCGCCTGTTCCTTTCTGAAGACAGGGGCTGGTATTTTCGCCGGTACTGGATTGATTTGCTGGCTTCTCTCCCCTTTTCCCAATTTTTGCGCTTTGAATCGATTGTCGCCATCAGCCGGTTTGTGCGTTTGCTGCGGCTGCTGCGGCTGGGTCGTGCGGTGCGGGTTTTGTTATTTGCCTTTCGTGGGCTGGATAAGTTGTCGCGGACGTTTCAGCTTAATTTGTTGAAGCGGGCAGTGTTAACGGCCGTTGCCCTGCTCTTTTTCGGCGCACTCACCATTGGGGCATTGGAAGGCGGTCAGGGCGGCACTTTGCTGGATTTGGGTGAAAGCATGTGGTGGAGCTTTGCCACCGTCGTCACCGGCGGCTTTGCCGATTTGTACAATCCAACCACATTTGGCGGGCGCGTGGTTACAGTTGGGCTGGTGCTGTTGGGACTGGTTGTAACCAGCATTTTTACCGCATCCCTCACCTCTGTGCTGGTAGAAGATGAATCTTCACGACTGGAACAGGCACAGCAAACCCTTCAGGAAGAGATAGCCGTCATCAACCAGCAGCTTAACCTGCTTTCCGGCGAAACCAATCGCGGCCTTATTGCGTTGGAGCAGGTAGCCCAGTCGCTTTCTCATTTTAACCAGAAGGCGGATATTGCCCGTGTATTGGCGGATGCCATGCTGGAACATTTTTAGGGAATGGCGGCTTCGGTGCATCTTCTCCGGCAGGATGGTTCGCTGCAAAGGCTGGCGGCTGCCGGGCGGTTGGAACTGCTGCCGGAGACGGAAACGGCCGTTACGGACGGCATCATCGGCACAGTACTCAACCGGCTCAAAGCCTACGACACCTTCACCGGCGTCGATTTAGAGCCGGAGACAGAGCCAGCCTATCGGGAAAAAGGTCTCATCATGGTGTGTCCAATGGTTGCTGCCCAGCAAATCATTGGGGTGCTTTATCTGGTACTGCCCGAACATCTGGGACGATTTTACTTATATAATCGTGCGCCAATGACATTAGCCCATCATGCGGCAATGGCCTTCTATGCGGCGCATTTGCATGAGGCAAATACGGCGTAACTATTCACTAGGAACGCAGAGTGCACGGAGCCCCACAAAGTTTCACAGAGAATCAAGAGATTCCTTCTTTACTCTGTGATACTCTGCGAGACCTTTGCGAAACTCTGTGTTCCCAAGAGTATTCAATATGAACACCTGTGTAGATATAACATGGCAAGCAAAAAGGATGAAATATGAATAAATTAGCCCAACTACTCCAGGCACAAGATACCATCATCGCCGATGGTGGCATGGGAACCATGCTCATGGCGGCGGGTCTTACCCAGGGCGATGCGCCAGAGCTGTGGAATGTGACCCATCCTGAAAAAATCAAAGCCATTCACCAGGGCTACGTGGAGGCCGGTGCGCAAATCATTCTCACCAACTCATTTGGCGGTAATCCCTTTCGCTTGAAGATGCACAATTTACAAGACCGGGTGCATGAGCTAAACAAACAGGCGGCCATCCTCGCCCGGGAGGTTGCCGACGCGGCCGATCAATTGGTGGTGGTTGCCGGTTCAATGGGGCCAAGCGGCGAAATTATGGCGCCGGTGGGGTCGCTGTTTTATCCAGATGCGGTGGCTGGCTTTGCGGCGCAGGCGCAGGGGCTGGTGGATGGCGGCGTGGATGTGTTGTGGATTGAGACGATGAGTGATTTGCTGGAGGTGCGGGCGGCGGCTGCCGGGGTGCGGCAGGTGACTGATTTGCCTGTGGTGGCGACGTTGACGTTTGATACAAACGGCCGTACCATGATGGGTGTTTCGCCGGAGGAGGCCATATCGGAGCTGACGGATTTAGGCGTATTGGCATTGGGGGGGAATTGTGGCAATGGGCCGCATGAGATAACGGCCGTTATCCAAACCATGTATGCCCACAATCAAACCATCCCCCTTGTCGCCAAATCCAATGCCGGCATTCCCCAATACATCAATGGCGAACTACATTACGACGGCACACCTAAAGTCATGGCAGAATACGCCGTCAAAGTGCGAAACAGCGGCGCACGCATCATTGGGGCTTGCTGCGGCAGCACACCGGCGCACATTGCCGCCATTGCCA
>CAZRIB010000286.1:0-5559 GCA_964600035.1 uncultured Ardenticatenaceae bacterium
TTTTTACGATGACCCATTACCTATATCAGCCCCTCGTTTCCTCATTGTAATATAAGTTGTAATTTCAACTATCTATGCTCTTGATTAGCAGTAACGGCCGTTCTGGTTGTGTGGACTATTTAGGAAACAAAGCAATGAACGAAAAAGAAACCCCCATACAAACCCAACTTTCTTACAAGGGATGTCCCCACTTTGGATTGCGCCATGATCAAGCAACAAAGTTGATGTTTGCCTCACCCCGGGCTGGCTGTCACCTTAAAGAATCTGCCCAGCCTGTGGATTTGGCGCATCAGGGGCAGTACTGCCTGACGTCGCAATTTACTGCTTGCCCTTACTTGCAATCTGCAAAACGCAACAATGCGCAGAAGCTCGCCGCCCCGGCTAAAAGAAAAGGTTTTTTGGGCTGGCTGCTGCCTTCGTAAGCAATAGGGCTGTTTCTCAAACCTCCTGGTTGTTCTCATTAACCCGTTTTTGGGCAAAGACCAAATCATACTCAACCTGCCAGGGTTGAAATTCCACGTTTGCAAACCCCAACCGCGTGAGCATATTGGCAAAAGTGGCTTCGCTGCGATAGCGGTGGAGGAACAGACGCGCTTCTAATCCCCGGCGGCGTGTGGTGAGTAAAATGCCGCCCGGTTTGAGTACCCGCTCCATTTCGGCCAGTGCGGCTTCATCGGATGGGAAAAATTCCAGGGATTCCAGGCAAGTGACGGCGTGGAAGGTGTTGGCTGCAAAGGGCAGAGGGGTGACGGTTTGCTGCACCAGGCTGGCGCGGTCTTTGAATGGGCGCAATTTTTGCCGGGCAAGGGCAAGCATACGGGCTGAGGGGTCTATGCCGTAGACACGGCCGTTAAATGTGGCTTCTTGCAGCAAAAACCAGAGTACACGCCCTGTGCCTGTGGCAACATCCAATACACGCGGAGCAGGGATGTTGCGCAGGCGGTAGCGTAACGGCCGTATAATAAAAATCTCCTCCGCAAATGGATTGTACTCCTTAATCCGGTCATATTTGTGGGCGGTGATGTCATAAAGCCAAACGACCACCCGCCGCCCCAAAAAGACACCCTCAGTCACCACCAGCGCCCAATAAAGCAGCGCGGCGAGCAGGGCGACAGCGGCGATTGCAATAAAAATCCACATAGGGAGAGAGTGTAAGCCGTTGTCCGTAAGCCGTAATCGGTTCACGGTTTACGGCACACGGTTTATGAAAGATAACCTTCTTCACGCAGCCAGGCTTCTGCACGGGCCATCCCTTCATCCAGAGAGACGCGCGGTTGGTAGCCCAGCAGGGTTTCCGCTTTGGTGGTGGGAAAACGGGTTTTGCGGCTGTAGAACTTGAGCCGTTCCCGGTTTAGGGGCAGCGGCAGATGGAAAATTTCTGCTGCCCAGGCCAAGATAACAGCACCCCATTGGGGCAGAGAGCGGAGGGGTTTGTTGCACATACGGCCGTAATAACCAAAAAACGTGCGCCAATCTACCTGCGGGTCACAAAATTGAAAGGCCTCCCCGGCGGCTTCTGGCCGGACAGCCGCCAGCATCATGCCGTCAATCAAGTTGTCAATATAAACAGGGTACGCCAGCCCGTCGGCTTTGCCCAGTATGACGGGAACACCTTTTTGCACCATCTGCATAAGCCGCAGCGTCCAGTCGATAGAGCGGGGGCCATAAACGGTGGCCGGGCGAATGGCGGTGACTTCAACGCCGACTTCTTGCCCGACTGCAAAAGCTCGCATTTCTCCCAAAGCTTTGGTACGGCCGTACACATCCGGCTGGTTTGGGTTAAGCGGCGCAGATTCATCCATAACAGCTTGAGTGGGTGGGCCGTAGGCGGCAAAGCTGCTCACCTGCACAAAGCGGCGCACACCGGCTTCTGCCGCCAGCCGCACCAAAGTTTCTGTGGCTGTCACGTTAAATTGATGGGCTTCTTCTTCACCGCCGTGCCGCATCAGCCATGCCGCGCAGTGGAACACAATCTCCTGTCCGGCCATTACCTGCCGCATGGCCGCCTCATCCAGCAGGTCGGCCTGCACAAGCTGTACACCAGCCGCCTGAACATGCGGCACTTTTGCCAGATTGCGGCCAGTTCCGGTGACAATGGCGCCTTCTTCGGCTGCCAGCCGTTGGGCCAGCCACCCGCCTATGAAACCGGTTGCGCCGGTGACGAGAATACGTTTGTTTTTGAGTGCGTGGTTTAGGTATGACATGGGGTGAATTGTAGTCGGGAAACGGCCGTTTGCCCATGACAGAAAGAGCGCATTATCTGGTGAAAAAAGGTCTTTACGCTAGAAAATCTGTGCTATAATCCGCGCCATGCCTACCACGTTTGTTGCCATCGATTTGGAAACCACCGGATTAGACCCCCGGCGAAACGAAATTATAGAAGCAGCGGCCATTACCTTTTCTGGTAATGACATCCTTTCTGAATACACCACACTGGTGAAGCCAGACCGGCCTATTCCGCCGGAAATCACCCGCCTGACTGGCATTGATGACAATCAGGTAGCCAGCTCTCCCACGATGTTTACTGTGCGGTCGCGGCTGCGCTCGGTTTTGCGAGACCATGTGCTGGTGGGACACAATGTTTCTTTTGATGTGTCGTTTTTGCAGGAGCAGCGGCTGGCATTGGGGAACCCCACTATCGATACGCTGACGTTGGCCTCTATTTTGGTGCCGGAAGCAGGCCGGTATGGGCTGGAAGCGATTGCTGACTTTTTGATGCTGCCGAAACCCAAGGGGCAAATGCACCGGGCTTATGATGATGCCCTGTTGACGGTGGAGCTGTTTTTGGCGTTGAAGGAACGGGCGCTGGCAATGGATACGGCCGTGCTCGAAGAAATCATCATGGCAGGGCGGCGCATTGGCTGGCCGGAAACCCGCTTTTTTGAAGAAGTGATGGCCGACAAGGCACGTGCTGCCTTTCAGGAGAGCGGTAAGCGACCGGCGAAACGGTTGGCACGCCTCTTTAATCCGCCGCCGGTGGAGGGACGGCCGTTAGTGCCGGAAGAACGGCCGCATTCCATAGACCCGGAACTGGTTGCCAGCATGATAATGCCCGGCGGCAACTTTAGCCAGGCATTCCCCGGCTTTGAATACCGTCCCCAACAGGTAGAAATGCTTCAGGCTGTGGTAGATGCCTTCAACAACGGGTCTCACGTGATGGTGGAAGCCGGCACAGGTACAGGCAAGAGCATGGGCTACCTGATACCGGCCGCCTTTTGGGCATATGAAAACGACCGCCGTGTTGTTATCTCCACCAACACCATTAATTTGCAAGACCAGCTTATCCATAAAGACATTCCAGAGCTGCAAAAGGTACTGCCGTTTGAAATTCGTGCGGCTGTGCGCAAGGGGCGCAGTAATTACCTGTGTACGCGGCTTTTTCAGCAAATGCGCCATTCTGGCCCGCGTGATGCCGACGAGATGGCCGTTTTTGCCCGTATTTTGCAGTGGCTGCCCAAGACAAAAACAGGTGACGTGGCCGAGTTGACCTTGCGCACGCCGGGCGAGAAGCTGGTGTGGTCGCGGCTGAATGCAGAAAACAGCTGCACGTCTGATTTGTGCGCGGGGGAAAATTGTCCGCTGCATGTTGCCCGCCGCCAGTCGGAGGTTGCCCATTTGCTGGTTGTGAATCATTCGCTGCTGCTTTCTAACATTGCGGCGGAAAATTTGGTGCTTCCGGAGTTTGTGGATGTGGTGATTGATGAGGCACATCATTTGGAATCGGCCGTTACGGATGGCCTGAGTTTTCGGGCAGACAAACGCTTTTTGGAAACGGTTTTGGATGAAGTGGTGAAGCCTCAAAGCGGCTTGTTGGGCGATATGATGACGCGCATTCAGGCCAGTGTGCCGCCGGGTATGGTGGAGAAGATGGCCGGTGTGGTGGAAAAAATGCGCCAGGAAGCAAATTTGGGGCTGGTTCGGTTGAATGAGTTTTTTGAAGCGCTGGACTATTTTTTGCAGGAATTTGTCAATCGTCGTTCGCCTTTTGCGGATCAGATTCGTTTGACTTCTGCGACTCGTGCACAGCCCGGCTTTGATGAGGTGGCGTTAAGTTGGGATAACTTGAGTAAGCATTTGTATGCGATTGGGCAAGGGTTTGAGAAGCTGGCGAAGGGGCTTCAGGAGTTGTCTGAACAGTATGATGTGGATGAGGGTGATGATTTGATGTTGGCGCTGAAGAATAACGGCCGTTTACTGGAAGAAACCCGCGCCAATCTCGATGCCATCATTCTGGAACCTGACAACGACACTATTTATTGGGTTGAATTTTTCCGCGAACGTATTTCCTTGCACGCAGCCCCCCTGCATGTTGGCGAATTGGTCGAGAAAAACATCTTCCACGCCATGGAAACAGTGGTGATGACGTCGGCCACGATGCGCACGGCTAACCCGGCCAGTGATGGCGAGCCGACGTTTGATTACATTAAACAGCGTTTGCATGGCTATGATGTGGATGAAGTGGCTGTTGGTTCGCCGTTTGATTATAAAAATTCAACGCTGCTTTATCTGGCGACGGATATTCCTGAGCCAAATCAGCCAAATTATCAGCGTATGCTGGAACATGCCATTATTGATGTGGCGCGAACGCTAAACGGCCGTACGATGGTCTTGTTTACTTCCTACGGCCAGCTTAGCCAGACCGCCAAAGCCATTGAGGGGCCATTGGCAGATGCAGGAATTGTCACGCTGGCGCAGTCCTCTGGCAGTTCCCGCCAGATGCTTTTGAATGAATTTAAGGATTTGGGGAGCAACACAGTATTGTTAGGCACACGCTCGTTTTGGGAAGGTGTGGATGTGCCGGGGGTGGCACTGCAAGCCTTGATCATTGCCAAAATTCCTTTTGATGTGCCTTCTGATCCCATTTTTGCAGCACGGTCTGAAACATTTGACAATGCCTTTTTTGAATATGCCATTCCAGAGGCCGTTTTGCGGTTTCGCCAGGGGTTTGGCCGCCTTATCCGCCGCCAGTCGGATGAGGGCGTGGTGGCTATTTTGGATAAGCGTGTACTGACCAAGCGGTATGGGCAGTTGTTTTTGGATGCTTTGCCGGCGTGTACGGTATTGCGCCAGCGCACCAGCCGCCTGGGTGAATTGACATGGCGCTGGCTGCACAGAGATAAGAAGTAGTTTCTCCCTGAAAATTACAAATTACGAATTACGGATTACGAGGTGGCAGCATCCCGGCTGTGTTTGCCAAGTGCTGCCTGTTTAAGGTTGTGTGCAAGAACGATCGTTTATAAATGGGCATAACAGCCTATTGAGTGACGGCCGTTTTATGTCCATAGTGTTAACTAGAAAGCACCGTTAATTTCCCCTTATCGTGTATGCTCAAGCTGATAAAAGTTGCTGATTTAATAACCTTACAGGAGAGAAACAAAGTGAACAAAAAGAGTAACCGTCTGTATGGCTTTATGCTGCTGTTGGTTGTACTAAGTTTGGTATTGGCGGCTTGCGGCGGGGGTGATGAAACACCCACAGATACGCGTGGAGACACCACACCGCAAACAGAAACTGTTGTGGAAGAACCAACAAACACGCCCGCCCCTACAAACACCCCCG